>CAZAFM010000001.1:0-36680 GCA_964484395.1 uncultured Campylobacterales bacterium
TTCTTTAGCAATTTCTCTTAGTAGCATAGACCTTCTGTTGCCATCTATCACTACCCCATCTTTAGTTACTATGCCATATTTTAATTGCTTATGCTCTTTTAAATTATCTTTTGTAATTTTGTTACTCGCTGGACTAGAGCGTTTTAAAAAGTCTTCTATCTTATTTATGTCTTCGGAGTTCGTTGGGTCTAGTTCGTACCCTGTTTCTATTTCATAAGATTTTACCTGGCTGGCAATACGTCCATTATACTGATTGTATATTACATAATCAAGATCAATTTCGTACACTGGTAATTTTCTTCTCTCGCCTTTGTACCATACCTCCATGGAACTGTATGGTTTATTTTGCATTAGTTTTTCAAAATATGCCTCTCGCTTCTGCTTATCCATTTCTGCTCCTCATATATTTTTTATGCACTCTTTTAAGATATAATAACTTATTATTGTGATATAAGGAATCTTTATATTCTCCTCTTTTAAGTATATATTTTTTTCATAACTTTTATCATTTAGATTATTATCTATAAACTTTTTTATTTCTTCTAGAAGTTCATACGGACCAAATAGGTTTTCATTTTTTCTTCTTAAATCAGTTTGTCTATAGTTATATTGGAAAGTATTCTCATCGTGTATTCTGTCGCTTAATAGCTTAATTAAATTTTCAATATCTATTTGATGTTTTTTATTTATTATAGAAGAGTCTATTATGGGAGTTAACTTTTTTGCATTCTTGCCTTGACTTTTATGTATTTCGACATCCCATTTAAAACTGAGATTTTCAAAATCTGAATTATAATTTGTTAACTCAACCCTGAAAGTATCTATGATTAAATATGGAACATGATATTTAAATTTGGCATTAGGTCTTTTTTCTTTTTCTTCATTTAAATGAAAAACATTCAAGTTCAAGTTTGTAAAGTCCTCTTTTATGTTTTCAAACTTGATGGGCTCATATTTTTTTGGTATTGTCAAATTATTTTTTAATGCAATTTCTTTGGCTATAGCAAAAGACATTTTAGGTGGCACTGAATTTCCTACAAGTTTGTATTTAATACTTTTACTTTTCCCATAAAATCTATAGTCTATTGGGTAGCTCATTAAGGAGGCTATTTCTCTAACAGTAGGTAGTCTATATCTTTCTTCTTCAGGTATATGAGGGTATATCATTGATTCTCTGGAAGAGCAAGACATTGTTGCCATTATCGTCCTAGATGGTTTATTAAAATTTTCAGGAAATGACATTTTTCCCATATACCCCTTGTCTTGCTTTTGTCTTTTTGCTTTTTTCCACTCAAAGTCCGCAACTTCCATAATGTAGTGATGATCAGTGATGTCTTTAGATATCATTTTAAAGTCATAATTTGGATCTTGGATAACCTCCTCTAAATTATTGTTTGGTTTATGTATATAATCAAAAATATCTTGAATTGTTTTAACTTTATTATCATGCTTAATTATCTCATGAGGCTCAGGAAAATTCCCACAAAAATATCTTTTCCTGTTAGAAGCAACGTCGAAGTATTTAGCATTATAGACTTTTGATGACGGATATTTCACTCTAAGTGAACCTTCTCTATCCAATCCAAGCTCATAAAACATATATTCTTCTTTAATATATGAAAACACATTAGGGACATTCTCCAAAACCCAATACTTCAAGACGGAGTCTTTTTTGATACTTTTTCTTGCTACAATTCTTAAATAGGCTTCAATTAATTGTATGCCCATAGATTTATCTGCTTTTCCTGATTTATTAGAATTAGAAAAAAATGTACAAGGAGGAGAGCCTATAATTACTTCAGTATCTGGAACTAGATTATGAAATTCATCATTTGGGAGTTTCGATATTCTTATTACATCATCCTGTATAGTTTTTGTATTTGAATGATTTGAATGATGAGTAACCACAGCAGGTTCCCATTTATCAACTGCAAAAGATATCTCAAATCCTGCTAATTTAAAACCTTCAGAGAATCCTCCAGCTCCACAAAAGAAATCTGCCACTCGATACAAATTTATTCCTTGTAAGAAAGGTGTATTGAAATATTTTAGCATTTTAAAACTTTAACCATAACAAAAATACCATTTTGGCTGTCTAGTAGTCTTCCTATTGTAAGATAATTTTTTATCTCAAAAAAAACTAGTATAACACTATAGACTTATAAACCCAAAACTAGTATAATGCAATAAACTAATTAAAGAGACAATATGCTAGATATTTTAGAAAATGCAAAGAGGCTCTACTTATTAAAAAAGCAACAGCCACTACCAAAGTACAAAAGATATATTTTTGATGACCTCAAAAGCTCAACTGCTAAGCTAACAGCTATATATGGTAGTCGTGGGGTAGGTAAGACAACCTTGCTGATGCAACTACTAAAAGAGAGTAGTTTTGCTAGTAGCAAGAAGCTATATATATCATGTGACCACCCGCAGTTTCAGGATATCTCTTTGTTTGAATTCGTTGATGAGTTTAGCAAAAGAGGTGGGGAGTTTATCTGTATAGATGAGGTGCATGAAGCTATGAACTTTGAGCAGGAGCTAAAGTCCATCTATGATTTTTTGAACATCAAAGTGTATTTTACAGGCTCATCTGCTCTTCATCTAAAAAGCCCAGATTTTGCAAGGCGTTTTTCTATGTATCACCTATATCCTCTGAGTTTCAGAGAGTATTTGGAGTTGGTTTTTGATATAGAGTTTACACACTATGGGATAGGTGATATATTTACAAGTCATGAAGATATAACCGAAGACATCATCAAAAAGCTATCTGATAAAAAGATACTCAAGCACTATGTGGATTTTTTAAAAACAGGTGTGTATCCATTCTATTTTGAGGATAAAAAAAGATACATAGATAGGATAAATGAAACCATAAACACCATACTACATACTGACCTAAGCAGGATTTTTAACATCCAGCCAGACAAAATAGACACACTCAAAAAAATGCTTTCAGTCATCTGTGTATCAAAGCCACTTGAGATGAGTGTGGAAAAACTAGCATCTAGAGTAGGGATAACAAAAGCAACCCTTTATAAATACATAAAATACCTAGATGATGCAGAGCTTATCAAGCACATAACCCACGAAGCAAAAAGATTTGATGCTCTGCGTAAGCCAGATAAGCTATATCTAGCAAATCCAAACCTTTTTGAAGCACTATGTGTAAACAATGACATAGGAACCCTAAGGGAGACATATTTTGTCAGCTCCATATGCACAAAGCACACTCTTCACTATCTTGATAAGGGAGACTTTTTGATAGATGAGAGATATACCATAGAGATAGGCGGAAAAAACAAGAGCTTTAATCAAATAAAAGACATAGAGGACTCATATATATTTAGCGATGATATAGAAGTCGGATATGGTAATAAAATACCTCTTTGGCTAGCAGGTTTTATCTACTAAAGCTTTTGGCTTATGCCTCTTTAGTATAACTTCCTAGCCACTTTATCTCATCACCCCTTCTTTTGAAAAGCTCTTTGATGTTCTCATCATCTATATGTCCATCAAACTCTATAAAAAACCAGAAGCTAAAATCCCTACTCTCTTTAATAGGGCGCGACTCTATCTTGTTCATATTTATCTCAAGCTCATTAAAGTCTTTTAGGAAGTTAAAAAGAGCACCTGCCTCTTTTGAGTGGGCTATTTTGGCAAATATTGAGGTTTTGTCGTTTTTACTTCTTTGGTTTTTGAAGTCACTTAAGATAACAAATCTTGTTTTGTTCTCTTCACTATCCTCTATGTTTTCAAAAAGCGTAGGTACACCATAGAGCTTAGCGGCTATATGGGAGCAGATAGCTGCACTTCCTTTTTCGCTAGCAGCTATTTTGGCAGCTTTTGCAGTGGACTCTACTGGGATTTTTTCTGCACTTTCTAGGTTGTAGTCACTTAGGAAGTTTTTGCACTGGTTAAAGGCTATATCTTTTGAGTATATTTTTTTTATATCACTTGTCTTATCTGAGGTAGTGACAAAGGCATGATGTATTGGCATCACAACTTCTGAAACTATACTTAGTGGAGTCTGAGCTAAGTTATCAAGTGTCTCACCGACAATTCCCTCTATATTGTTCTCTATGGGAACTACGGCGTACTTTGCTCGTCTTGATGTTACAGTTTTAAAGACATTAGTTATAGTGCTCATAGGCATATACTCACTCACACCCCCGAAGCGACTTTCAGCCGCTTGATGTGTGTAGCTTCCCTCAGGTCCTAGATATGCTACTCGCTCAGGTAACTCCAAATTTCGACTAATAGCAAAAACCTCTAAGAAGATAGCCTCAATAGCTTGTCTATTTAGGTGTTTAGAGCTTTTGCTTAGTCTATCAATAATCTCTTTTTCTCTTTCAGGGCGATAGATGGCTCCACCTTTTGAGTTTTTGAGCCTACCTACCTCTTTGACTATACCCATTCTCTCTTCTAGGAGGGTTAGGAGTTTGTCATCAAGACTATCTATCTTTTGGCGAAGGTCATTTAGGCTTATCATAGATACTCCTTCTCATTTGCCACTATCTCATCAAACTCATCTCTTTTTCTAATAAGCCTATCTTCTCCATTTTCTAGTGCTACTTCTGCTGCTTTTAAGCGACTATTATAGTTACTAGCCATACTCATAGCATACGCTCCTGTACTCTCTATTATAACAAGGTCACCATGGCTTAGCTCAGGGAGGTTGATGTTTTTAGCTAAAAAATCCCCACTCTCACACACAGGACCCACTACATCACATAGTGAGGACTTTCCCTCTTTTAGTGTTTTTATATTATGAAAAGCACTATACAAGGATGGGCGGATGAGGTCATTCATGGCTCCATCTACTATTACAAATCTCTTTTTATCATTTCTCTTTTCATACAAGACTTTGGTGATGAAGTATCCACTATTTCCAACTATGTATCTTCCCGGCTCACAGGCGATGGTGTACTCTTTTTTTAGCACTTCAAGTACACTTTGAGCATACTCATAAGGCTCTATCTCATCTTCATTATCATATCTTATACCAAGACCTCCGCCAATATCTAGTATCTTTATATCAATCTTCTCACTTTCGCACCACTGCAAAAACTCATAAGCAATCTTTGTAGCTTCTACTATGGGCTCAAGCTCTGTTAGCTGAGAGCCTATGTGGAAGTGCAGAGCAACTGGCTTTAGGAGTTCTGAGTCTCTAGCTCTTAAGTATAGCTCTTTTGCTTCTTCTATCTCTGTACCAAACTTGTTTTCATGAAGTCCGGTTGATATGTATGGGTGTGTTTTTGGATTTATGTTTGGATTTATGCGAAAGCTAACTCTTGCTACTTTTCCTAGCTTTTTAGCACATAGCTCCACTCTATCTAGCTCAGCCTTGCTCTCTACATTGATAAAAAGTATATCTTCATTCAATGCAAACTCTATCTCCTCATCACTCTTTCCTACACCACTAAAAACAATTTTATACTTATCCACTCCTGCTAGTTTTGCTCTTTTTATCTCATTTGCGCTCACACAGTCAGCACCAGCCCCAAGAGATGCTAGGGCTTTTATGACTGAGAGATTTGGGTTGGCTTTTATAGCATAGAGGATGAGTGATTTTCTACCACTAAAAGCCTCTTTAAACTTTATATATCGACTCTTTATATAATCAAAGTCATAAGCAAAAAGTGGGGTAGAGTATTTGTTAGCTAATTTTTCAAAATCCATTTATAACCTTTAAGTTTTTTCTAGTCTATTATAGTAAATTACCGCTAAAATAAAAATCGCTCCAATAGGCAATATTACGGCAATTTCAGGAGGTATTAGAAGATTCATACCAAGATTTGCTAGTGAGAAAAGCACCCCCCAAGTGCTCAGGGTCAAAAGCAGTTGCAAAAACACCACAAGATTTAGGTTACTATACCTAGGAAGAAGAGGAGTGTAAAAAAAGATAATAGCCATAAGAAAAGGCGCAAAAAAAGGAAAAAACAGCTGATAGTAGAGGATGGTTTTTATCTTCCCTAAGTCTTGATTATCAGAGCCAAAAAGCTTAATAGTGCTAATAGCATCAAAGACAGATAGGGTGAGGTTTTTTTCAAAAATTCGGTTTAGTATCTTTGGCTCAAAGCCCTCTAGCGTTTTTATGGAGTCTTGATGCTCTTTTGATATTGGGCTATCTTTGAGGTCTGTAGTTTTTGTTATATCTACATCATCTAGTATCCATACACCATCTACAAACCGCCCACTTTTAGCCCAGAGTGTGGAGAGTAGGGAGCCATTATCGCTGAAGTTGTATATTTTGATATTTAGTGCGTTTTTTTGCACTGGCTCTATTTTCTCAAAGTAGATATAGGAATTGTTGTGTTTTAAAAATATATCCTCTTTTGAGCTACTAAAGTATCGTCCATCTTTTATCGCTTCGGCTCTATCTTTTGCATAGGCTAGCTGAGTGAAGTTTAGTGCAGTGTACATCAAGGTTATGATAAAGCCCACTAGTAAAAAAGGCTTCATTATATCCTTTTTGGAATATCCTAGCGTACTAAAGGCTATAAGTCTGTTTGTTTTGAGAAGCGAGTATGATGTAATGATGAGGGCTAGAAGTATGCTTATTGGCACTACATAGTTGAGTGCATTTAGTGAGGAGTAAAAAACATAGAGTGTCTGCATATTTGCAGAGGAGGGGACTCTGTGCTGGTTTTGTAAAAAGTCTAGAATAGTGTAGATAAGTTCTAAAGATATGAGTGTGAGGAAAAAAAACTTTAGGTATGTTTTAGATAGATATGCAAACACGCTAAGCCTTTCTTGTATATCTCTCTTGGATTTTGTTTAGCTCACTATGGCTTAGCTCCAAGGCGGCATTTGCGGCATCTTCTACTATCTCTTTTAGAGCAACTTTTTCTTCCTTGCTAAAATCACTCAGTACATATTTTGCCACATCCTCTTTGTTTTCTGGTCTTCCTACACCTACTCTTACTCTAAAGTATTCATCTCCTATACACGAATCGATGGACTTTAGTCCATTGTGTCCGTTATTTCCACCACCAAACTTAAAGCGAAGAGCACCAAAAGGCAGGTCTATCTCATCATATATGACAACAACTCGTGCTATATCATAGTAGCTACACACTGGTGCGATGGACTCGCCTGAGAGATTCATAAAGGTAGTTGGCTTTAGTACAAAAATATCTCTACTTTTAAAAAGCTCACCTCTGAAGTTTGATTTGTTTATAGGTGTACTCTGGAGGTTTTGAAGAATTTGGTCAGCTACTAAAAAGCCGACATTGTGGCGATTGAGACTATATTTGGGGCCAGGATTTCCAAGCCCCGCTATGAGAGTCTTTGCCATTAGTTATTTAGCTTTTATAACTCCAACTATTGGCTGAGTAGGGTTTTCTACTATTCTAACACCCTCTGTTATAGGAAGGTCTCTTACTAAGAATGTATCACCAACATCAAGTCCGCTAACATCAAACTCATAAGCTTTTGGAAGCTTTTCTGGTGCTGCTTTTACTTCTATTCTCTTTCTTGAGTATACAAATACACCTTTGTTTTTAAGCCCCTTTGGAGTTCCAAGAGGTGCAACAGGAAGCTTGAACTTACTTACTTGCCCATTAGTTGCTATTTTTAGGTCAACATGGATAAGCTCATTTGTGATAGGCTCTTTTTGGTACTCCTCTATCACGCATTTGTAGTTTTTCCCACCTACTTCTACCTCTAAAAACAAGCTATCTTTCGCCCTTACGGTTTTTACGAACTCATTTAGCTTAAAAGCGCAACTAATATTGTCACTTCCTTTGCCATATATGTTCGCGATTAGATAACCATCTCGTCTTAGTTCTTTGCTTGCACTTTTACCGATACTCTCTCTAACTACGCCTTTTAGCATATATATCCTTCTTTAAATAATGTTTGGGATTTTACAGAAAAAAAGCTTAATCCCTTCTTTTTATGCTTATAAAACTCTCTTTGCTTGTTCCTATATTAGTATTACTAGCATCAGTGTTTGAAAGCTGTAGTTTCAAATCAGATGGTGAAGTAGCATTTGCAAGCCCTTCATCCTCAGCAATAACTTGGGATTTTATGAGGTCATATATGGCTTGATCAAAGGTTTGGGTTTGATATATACCCTTTCCTTCTTTAAGTGCATCAAATATCTCACTATCCCTATTTTCTCTAATAAGTGCATCTATTCTAGGAGTTTTGAAGAGTATTTCTAAAGCAGCTATTCTTCCGCCACTCTCTTTTTTTAGAAGTCTTTGAGATACTACTCCTTGAAGAACTGTAGCTAGCGTGATACGGATACGGTTTTGCTCTTCTGGGGGAAACATACCTATGATACGGTTAATTGTCTCAGATGTATCTGTAGTGTGAAGTGTAGAAAAAACAAGATGTCCAGTTTCAGCCGCATGAAGTGCCATCTCAACAGTCTCTATATCTCTCATTTCACCAACTAGGATAATATCAGGATCCTCTCTTAGGGCTGCTTTTAGGGCGGAGTGAAAATCAAGTGCATCTTGACCGACACTTCTTTGGTTGATGATACACTCTGCGTCTTTGTGGATAAACTCTATAGGGTCTTCTATGGTGATAATGTGTCGCTTCTGGGTTCTGTTTATCTCATCTATTATAGCTGCTAGTGTAGTAGACTTACCACTTCCTGTGACACCAGTTACAAGAACTAAGCCTCTTTGCATGGAGGTAAACTTCCTAATAGCCTCTGGAAGTCCTAGCTCATCAATTGTGAGCTTTTTATCAGGTATAGTTCTAAAAACAGCACTAACTCCATCCATCTGGAAAAAGATATTGACCCTATATCTTGTCACATCATCATAGATATATACTAAATCAAGGTTCTTTTTCTCAATAAGTTCAGGAAAACGCGTTCTTAGAAGCTCTTTTGCAAATGTAATGGCGTCTTGTTTTGGAAACTCATCATCTGAAATGTCAACTATTTCTCCATTTACTCTAGCTCTGACTTTTGAGTTGGCTTTGAGGTGAAGGTCGCTTCCACCAAGCTCTGCCATTTTTTCAAGGTATCCTCTGACCCTCTCTGTGACTTCAAAGGTTAGGTTGTTTACATCAACTTGCATTTTTTTGTGCCTCTATCTGCTTTAATAAATCAGTAAAAGACTTTTTGAATGCCTCAAGCCCTTCTACTAGAAGCTCCTGTGAGAGGGAGTCTATATCTACTCCTTTATCTTTTAGTAGCTTGAAGTAGTCTTCTAAGTCTGCATTATTTTTTGGCTTTAGAAGAATAGTGTTTCTGCTTTTTAGTAGTGCATCTATGGTTTTTGTAGGAATGGTGTTTATTGCATCTTTGTGCATAAGGTTGTCAACATAGTAGGTTTGAGGATACTCATCTCCCTTCACGCCTGTACTTGCAAATAGTGTTCTACACTTAGCAAGCCCCTCTTTTTCAGCTAGGTTGTAGATGTATTGTGCATTATAAATCCCTAGCTTGCCCCTATCTAGCCCTTTTTCTTCCATAGTCTTATCACACTTTCTATCAAATCGACTAACAAAAACACTAAGAACAGTTGAGGCAGTTTTCTCTTTACAGAGGCTATGACCTTCTTTTATGGCTTCAATAGCCTTTTTGGCTTGTGCTGATGAGAAAATAAGTGTTACATTGACATTTATTCCTTCACTTACAAGCTCTTTTATGACACTATATCCAGCCTCTGTTGCTGGGACTTTTATCATAAGATTCTCTCTTCCTATTTTAGCTACCAATCTCTCACCTTCATCCACGCTTGCTTTTATATCATCACATAGACTTGGGTCTATCTCTAGACTTATAAATCCATCTCCATTTTTGTCATAGAAGGGCTTGAGAATATCTGCGGCTTGCTGTATATCCTCAATAGCTATACTTTCATATATCTCTTTAGCTGATAAATCTTTTAGCTCTTTTATTCTATCTTTGTAGCTTGGTGATTTTGAGATAGCTTCATAAAAGATAGATGGGTTTGAAGTAGCACCACTTACAAGCCCATCTTTGGTATAGTCTAAAAACTCTTTGTGTAGAAAATCTCTCTCTATAAAATCACACCAAATAGAGAAGTTGTGTCTATCTAAATACATATATACCTTTCAAATGTAGTTTTTTATAAGCTCTAAGTTTTTTTCATCTATGATGATGTTTGCCTCTTTTTTGAGAATATCTTTTGCGCAAAATGCAACTCTTTTTTCAGCAAACTCAAACATTGATAGGTCATTTGCCCCATCTCCTACTACTAGCGTGTCTTTATATTGTACGCCAAATATTTTTTGAAGCTTTTGTATCATAGCACCTTTACTATGAGAGAAACACATCTCACCTGCTACTTTCCCACTTAAAACACCATCTTTTGCATGTAGAGTGTTGCTAAAGTCCATATCAAAGCCTAGTTGTCCTCTTGCAGGAGTGGTAGCATTAGTAAACCCACCACTAAAGACAAACACCCTAAACCCACTCTTTTTTAAATAGGCTATTATCTCTTTTGCACCCTTGATAAAAGGTAGGTTTTTGCATATCTCATTAACTTTATCCTCTTTTAGTCCTTCAAGTAAGGCTACTCTTTTTGTGAGTGACTCAAAAAAATCAAGTCTTCCCTCCATTGCATCTTTTGTGATAGAAGCCACCTCTTTTTCAAGTCCTAGCTCTTTTGCAAGAAAGTCTATAGTCTCCCCATCCATAAGCGTTGAGTCAAAGTCAAAAACCGCTAAGTTCAATCCATTTCCCTATATTGTTTATTTGTATGCTATTAAATGTATTATATAATACCCTCAATAAAAGAGATATAAGAGAGTAAATGCAATGATAGAGCAGCTGATAGAAAAGCTACAAAATAGTGACTACATAAGTGCGGAGATAACTCCTAAAAAATCAGCCAGATTTGAGCCACCAATAGATGAGAAAAGGCATCAAAAAATTTTGCAAAAAAGTGATGCTTTTAGTATTACTGATAATCCACTTGCAAAGCTAAAATACAGCTCCATGCTAGCAGGTATAAAAATTCAAGAGAGGTATAAAAAACCTTCAATAGTTACTCTAAGCATGAGGGACAAAAACCTTCTTGCTCTCCAATCAGAGATATTAGGAGGAAATGACTTTGGTGTTAGGCTTTTTTTAACTCTTACAGGAGACCCAGCAAAGCTTAGTGACCACCCTCATTTAAAGGGTGTTTTTGAGGGAGATAGTTCACTACTTCTTCAAATCATACGACATCTAAATCTAAAGGTTGACTACTCAGGCAGAAATATAGTAGGTGAGGTTGATAAGATATACGCTTTTTCAGTTACCAACTCATACGCAAAAAACTTTGGAAATATCAAAAAGAAAATATCAAAAAAGATAGAAAATGGAAGTAGTGGGATAATAACGCAACCACTGTTTCATATAGATAATGCTAAAAAGCTACTTGAGATACAAAAAGACGCTAGGAGTTGCTTTGATGATACTAGGGCTAATTCGGAGCTGATATTTGGGTTTTTTCCTATTACTAAACTAAAAACAGCTCAGTTTCTCTCAGCCCATGTTCCTGGAATATATGTGCCAAACGAGCTTCTTGATCTACTTGTAAGTGCTGCTAAGATAGGGGAGGATGAGGAGTATAAAGTAGGGCTAGAGTATAGTAAAAACCTCTTTTCTAAACTCTACTCTCTACATCCAAAACTTCATATAATGAGTGCAAATAGATTTGAGGTGATAGAGGAGATACTCTCTTAAGGCTTTCGCCTTAGAAAGTTCTTTTTAAGAGAGCTTCTACTTTGAGTATAGTGATAATTCTATCATCTTTTTTACCAACTCCATAAATCATATCATCATTCCCTTTGATAGCTTCAGGTGCAGGGTCGATGTTGGATTCTCTAATTCTTAGAGCCTCTGTTAGTCTATCAATGACAAAACCACCTGTATCTTCATTATGTTTGATAACTATATATCTAGTATCATCATTCTCTTTTTGAGACTGAAGGCGAAACTTCATTCTCAAATCAATAAGAGGTATAACATTACCCCTTAGATTAAAAACCCCAAGTACAAAATTCGGAGTGCTAGGAACTCTAGTGTACTCTATAGGCTTTATAATCTCTTGAATAGAGAGAATAGGTACTGCAAACTCTTCATCTCCTACGATAAACCCAACAAGCTGGATAATATCATCATGCTCATTATTTGGACTGCTTTGCTCCTGTTGCTTTTGAAAAACTTCTTTTAGCTGGTCACTCACTCTCGGCCTCCACATTTAGGTTTATGTTTCTTTTTACAACATTCATCAGGTAATCTGGTGAGTATGGCTTAGTAATATACTCAGTCATACCAACTTCTACACCTCTCATTCTATCACTCTTACTAGTTCTACTAGTAACAGCAATAAGAGGCATGTTTCTAAACTTGTTGTACTTCCTAATCTCACCCGCAAGAGTATATCCATCCATTCTAGGCATCTCTATATCTATAAGAATAGCATCAAAGTCATGCTCGCCACTCTTTATCTTATCTAGTGCCTCTACACCATTACTAGCCTCTACTGTACTAACTCCTAGAGGTTTTAATGATTTGTTCATAATCTTTCTATCAGTACTACTATCATCAACTACAAGTATATAGTAATCAGATGGTTTGGTTTTCTCTTTTTTGGTTTTTTCTATACTCTCTTGAACGCTTGTTTTTACATTTTTTGCTAAGTTCATCATGGCTGCTACATCTACAATAAGTGTGACTTTACCATCACCTCTTATAGTTGCTCCTGCTATTCCCTCTATACCTTTTAAGTAGTAGCCAAGAGATTTGATAACAATCTCCTCTTGACCTATAAGGAAATCAACTATAACCCCTAGCTTGTTCTCAGCAAGCCCAACTACTACTACATATGTCTCTTCAGAGCTTTCAAAAACCGTATCAACCCCAAACATATCAGCAAGTCTTACAAGTGGTAATACTTCATTTCTTAGCTTAAGTACACTTCTGCCCTCAACGGTATATATCTCATCTGTACTTATCCTAACAGTCTCAAGAACTGAGGCAAGCGGAACTGCATAGTACTCCTCTTGAGCGCCTACTAGTAGGGCTTGTATGATGGCTAGGGTTAGAGGGATTTTAAGTTTTATTACTGTTCCCTCACCTTTTACACTATCTACATCTATAATACCATTTAGTTTTTCTATGTTGGTTTTTACAACATCCATACCAACACCACGACCAGAAACATTGGTTATCTGAGCAGCGGTTGAAAATCCGGGCTTGAATATGAGGTTAAAAGACTCTTTTTCACTCATACTATCAGCCTCTTTTTCGCTAATAACACCCTTTTCAAATGACTTCTGTCTTAAAGCTTCAGCATCAAGTCCTTTACCATCATCTTTTATCTCTATAACGATGTGGTTTCCTTCATTATAAGCCTTTAAATCAACTGTTCCTTGCTCTCCTTTACCATTTGCAACTCTTACATCTGGCGTCTCTATACCGTGGTCACAAGAGTTTCTAATGATGTGTACAAGAGGATCACCTATCTCTTCAACAATTGACTTATCAAGCTCAGTATCTTCACCTGATATGTTTAGTTCTATATTTTTATTTAGCTCACGGGAGAGGTCTCTAACCATTCTTGGGAACTTGTTAAAGACCTTTCCAATAGGTAGCATTCTTGTTTTCATAACAGCTATTTGAAGGTCAGTTGTGACTATAGATATACTTGAAACAACTTGGTTTAGTTCCTCTAAAAACTTCTCACCCTCATATCGCTCTTCTACATCATCATAGATCTTAAGAAGTCTGTTTTTACCAAGAACAAGCTCACCAATGAGGTTCATAAGATGATCAAGTCTTCTTACCTCAACCCTAATAGTCTGCTCCACATTAGTAGCTGGAGTTTTTGGCTCATCTTTTTTAGGAGCGGCTTTGCTAGCAGGTTTTGGAGTCTCTTTTTTAGGTGGAGGGGTCTCTTTTTTAGGCTCTGCTTTAGGTGGTGTAGCTTTTGGCTCCTCTTTTGGAGGCTCTTCTTTTTTTGTCTCAGCTGGTGCATCGGGGTCTTTTGGAAGAGGAATACCTAAATCCTCTCCTTTGGCTATCTTCTCTTCTCTTCTCTTTTTGTCCTCTTCTTGTCTTTTGGCTAGAAGTCTCTCAATCTCATCTTCTACCTCTTCAGGACTCATATTTGCGTAATCAAGCTCATCTTCTTCATCACTATCTTCAGCCTTACTTTCACCACTCTCTTGAGAAGCCTCTTCTTTTGGTGCTTCATCACTACTACTAGCTTCTACACTATTAGGGTCTTCACCATTTGATACTGCACTTAATCTTGCACATATATCCTCTATCTCCATAGCATCTTGATCTGTTCCGTTATCTCTTATATATGATAGAAGTCCCTTCATCATATCTATGGATTCAAGTACTACATCCATAACATCAGAATCGATTTTTAAATCACCATGTCTTGCCTTGTTAAGTACATCTTCCATGTGGTGTGTTAGTTTTGTGAGTATGTCAAAGTTCAAAAAAGAACTAGAACCCTTGATGGTGTGGGCAACTCTAAATATCCGATTGAGTAGTTCTAGATCTTCAGGGTTGCTTTCAAGCTCGACCAAGTCTTGGTCAAGCTGTTCTATCATCTCAAAAGCTTCAATCAGGAAGTCTTCTAAAATCTCTTGCATTTCATCCATTACGGGCTCCTTGATGTTGTAATCTCATTGATTATTGTTCGTCTAAATGGTTTTTTATAACTCTTGCAACTTCAGTATAAAACTGGTTTGCATCAAACTTGACTAGATAAGCTTCTCCACCTACTTCAGCACTGTTAAGTATATTAAACTGATTACTTATAGAGGAGTTAAAAACTATTGGAATAGATTTGAATCTAGGGTCATCCTTGACTTTAGCTGCAAAGTGAAACCCATCCATTCGAGGCATTTCTACATCACTTATAATTATTTTTAGCTCTTTTTTAAGCTCATCCCCATACTTTTGATACAACTCCTCAAGTTTTGCAAGACCCTCTTCACCATCATTTGCCTCAACAGTGGTAAAGCCCATTTTGGTAAGAGTATCTTTTACGACCTTTTTGGCTATTTTGCTATCTTCTAGAACAAGTGCAAACCCACTGAAGATTTTTTTACTATCATCATCAGTCAGCTCCTCAGGTTTATAAAATCCTAAATCCTCCACCACACTCTCAAGATCAAGGATTAAAAGCACTTCATCATTCTCTATTCTGGTAACTCCTGTGATTTTACCTTTGTCAGCTGAACCACTACCACTAAAGCCCGCAGGTTCTATGTTTTTCCAGTTAATTCGTCTTATTCTCTTTGCTTCATGAACAATAAAGCCTATAAGAAGATTGTTAAACTCAGCTATTATAACTCTTGGTTTTATTTTTTTATTTTTAGGTACATCTATGTTGAGCCACTTTGCTAGATTAATAACTGGTATAACCACACCTCTAAGGTCAAATATACCTTCAACAAAAGTCGGTACACCCGGTATTTCTGTAAGTTTTGGAAGTCTTATTATCTCATTTACTTTGGCTACATTAACTCCATATATACCCTCATAAACTCTCTCTGCTTCTTGTTTCATAATCCTAAAATCAACAAGTTCCATTTCATTGTTACCTGCAATGAGGGCGCTATCTTTGTTAGAGCCAGCCATACAATCTCCTTAAAAATTTTGAAAGGATAGGGTTAAATCCCTTTTATCAAATTCTACTAAAAAAAAACTTTTTTTACAAATCAAAGCTGGCACAGAGGCGTATGTTTTGCCATTTTTGTTGTATATTAGCCCTTGGTGGTAGTGACCTTCTATTAAATAGTCACTGTTTACCTTTGTAAGCCTTTTTTCTGCTAGATTTTCAAAGTTACCTAACTTGTTGCATAGCTTCTTATGTTCTAGGCTTCGAAATATTGCGCTACTCATTCTGTTTTTAAGAAGAGTATCTAGCTTGCCTAGTGGATATATTACTAATGGGCTTTCTACAGATTTCCTATATATCTCATAAAAAAGCCCAACATCTAAGTCCCCATGAGCTAAAGTTACGCTTTGACTGCCTATTTTAGCGTTTAGTGGCTGAAAACCTCTTGGAATTACAAGAGATTTAGCAAAAAGTTTTGTTAAGTTAAAGTCATGATTTCCTTCAAAAATAACTATTTCAAGCTTTGAGGATAGTGTGTTTATGAGGTCTATAACCTCTTTGTTTCTAGATATGCTATCTCGAACATAGTAACTCAAAAAATCAAAATTATCACCTAGGAGTATAAGCTGAGAGGTGCTTAGCTTACCCTTGCTAAGTAGTTCTAAAAATTCTAGTAGATGAGGTCTAGTGGTTTTGTTGTAGTGTGCATCTGAAAGTATAAATGCACCATTTTTAAGAGTGAAACTATGGTGCATAGGCGATTTTAGGAAGTCCCTCACTCTCATCTAGGTTAAACATTATATTCATAGCAGCTACTGCTTGAGATGATGCACCTCTTAGTAGATTATCTATTGCAACTGAAAGATACAAAGACTCTTTTTTTATATCAGCATAGATATCACAAAAGTGTGTTCCACTTACATGTTTTATTTGAACTGGAGCATCTTTTATGCGGATAAAGTCCTCGTTTTTATAAAACTCTCTTAATCTCTCTTTAGGGTCTATATCTCTATCTAGCTTAGCATAGATAGATACTAACATACCTCTTGTTATGGGGATTAGTTGTGGAACAAAGTTTATATTGTATGTTTTGTTTGAGAGAAGCTTGCTTTTTTCCTCTATCTCTACACTGTGACGATGTCTAAGAGGGTTGTATGCGAACATATTTTCATTTACACTAACAAAGTGAGTATTAGTTATACACTTCTTGCCAGCCCCACTTATCCCGCTTTTAGCATCAAGGTATATAGGCTCACCATCTTCTATATACTCAAAAAAGGGCGCCATTCCTAGTAAAGACGCCGTAGGGTAGCATCCTGGAGAGGCTATTAGGTTTTTTTGTTTTAGGGTCTCTCTAAAAAGCTCCACCAAGCCATATCCTGCAGAGCTTAGATTCTCTTTGTCTATATGAGGGCAGTAGCTACTTTCATAGTTTTCTAAATCCAAACGATAATCAGCTGAGAGATCAACTACCTTTACCCCAAGTGATAAAAGCTCTTTTGCAAAGCCCATAGACTCTTTATGAGGTAGGGCTAGAAGTGCTACTTCAGCTAGCTCTGCAATCTCTTTGGCACTAGCTTTGCTGACATCCTTCTTGTAGACCCCATCTAAGAAGGGGTGAAGTTTCTCAGTACTACTATCACCACTACTATTTGCAAGATATGTAATCTCAAAGTTTTTGTGATACATAAGGATTTTAATAAGTTCTGCTCCAGTGAAGCCACTAACACCAACAATTGCCACAGATATCATCATCCGCCTCCTACAAAGCTCAGTAGCTCTAGCTTGTCATTATCCTCTATCTTTTGAGTGCTCCAATTCTCTTTTTTAACTATATTTGTGTTTAGTGCTACACCCATAACTCTATCTTGCAGCTTTAGTTCATCTATTAGCTCTTCTATGGTTTTAGAGTTTGTTTCTAGTTTTTCTCCATTTACTTCAACTATCATAATTTTCCTCATCTTTAAAAATTGGTAGGTATATATCAAATCTTGCACCTATTTTACTATTGCTAACCTTTAGTTCACCATCCATATGGCTATCTATTATGACCTTTGTCATATATAGCCCTATACCTGAGCTATTTTTGCTTTTCGTACTAAAATAGGGCTCAAATATTTTTGATACAGGGACTACTTTTATGCCACCTGCATTGTCTTCAAAGCTTATATGAACTATATCATCTATTTTTTTAGAGGTTATTTTTATTTCACCATTTTCTACTTCATTTTCTGCAATTGCATCTTTTGCATTATTTAGGATGTTTAAAAAAGCTTGCTGGAGCTTGTTTTGAAAACCAAAAATTTTAATATCTCCATCGAGCTCTTTTTTTACATCTACATTTTGAAATTTAAGAGTTGCTACTATAAGTTCGACACTGTTCTCTATAGAATCTGCAAGATCAAAAACCTCTTTTTTCTTGTCCTGTTTAAAAAATGTCCTAAACTCATCTATAGTCTGTGAGAGATGTTTTAGGATGGAGGTTGTTTTTTTCTCCCATTTTTTTACATACTCGCTACTAGCCTCACTATCTTCAAGCCAATCTACTAAGTTTATAATCTCTATAGACAGAGCCCCTAGAGGCTGTCTCCACTGATGGGCAATCATATTAATCATCTCACCCATTACTGCAAATCTTGATTGTTGGATTAACAGTTTTTCTTGACTCTTCTCTTTTTCTCGAGCTTTTTTGAGTTCTGTAATATCTGTAACTATCATAAACTTAAAGCTTTCATCTTTTCTATATACCACCTCTAAAAGGGCGCTTATATCCTTAATATGACCACTACTATCTATTAGTTTCCACTCATATGAGTGTCTGATACTATCTTTATTGTCACTATCTCTTAGTGTGTTTACTATCTGCTCTTTATACTCATCTAAAAAAAACTCCTCTATCTTTTTTTGCTCAAGTTTCTCTTTTTTGTATCCACTGATGTTTTCAAATGCTTTGTTTGTTTTTACGATACAACGGTTTGAATCTACTATGAGTATCCCAGCAGGAGCATTGTCAAAAAGAGTAGCAAACTTCAGCTCACTTTGGGCAGATTTTTCTATCTCCTCTTTTATTGTTCTCTCTAGGTTTTGTGTGTGCATAAGTTCAGCAGTTATATCTCTTAGCATCATTACAAATGAGTCTTTAGAAAACCTAGTTAGTGAGATTTTTACATGTATGGAGTTTGTTGATTTAGAAAAAATAATAGCTGAGAACTCTTCTGCATAGCCTATATTCTGAGCTTTTTCTAGTTTGGAAAAAAACTGCTTTTTAAACTCCTTTCTAATAAGCATCATCGCATTTAAGCTACCAATGTCACTACTAGAGTATTCACTAGTTTTGTAAAATGCATCATTAGCATAGCTTAAAAAACCATCTCTATTTATGATAGCTATAGGATTTGTTGAGTTATCAAAAATCCTCATCAACTCTTGGTTGGTATCTTGTAGTTCTTGGTTCTTTCTCTCTAGTTCAATGTTTTTCTTTGAAAAGATCTCTTTTACTGTTTTTATGATGGTTATGGAGAGGATTGAGGTGACAAAAAGGAAGATTATGAACATATTTAATATCCCTACAATCTCACTACTTAAATTACTATCCTCACTATCTATTTTGTTTTTTATCTCATCAAGTATAGGATTTAAGACTTCTGTATTGGATACGATGAAGCCTTTTTCATATATGCTATCATAGGATGTTACTAGATGCACTCCCTCTTTTGTTATGTTTTTAAAATAACCAGAGTAGTTTTTGTTTTGGATGTTTTTCTCTATCTGCTTTTTGATAGAAGATCGAACTTTTTGGGATAGGCTACTTTTGTCTTTATGGTTAGCTATATCTACAGATTCAAGACCATTTGGAGTGGGTTTGAAGAGATTTAGATATATATCTTTACTATTCTCTTGTTGGTTTTTTAATATATCTAGTAGTTCATGCTGTGCTTTTTGCTCTATATCATCTCTATATTGACCATTTATAATCAAAATATTTAGGGGCTCAAACTGCTTTAAGTAGTAGATTTTCTCTGTTAATATAGTTGAGTTTGGCTTGTAGTAGCGCTCAACAAAGTATCCATCTCCTAAGGTGTTTTTTATCTCTAGAACCTTTTGCATCACTCTATACTCTGTAGCTTGATCTTTTGTTATCTGAGTGTTTACGAGTTTCTTATCTGGATGCAAGAGTATCAATCCATTTGGTTGTGCTAAAAATGTATAACTATTATCATATGTCTTGATGCTTTTTAGAACACCTACAATCTCATCTATTAAGAGCTTCTGACTTTTATCTCTGTGTGTATTGTAGATTTCAGAGATTATGGAGTGGATGTTTTCTACTTCTATCTTAGTTTGCTTCTTTATATCACTCTCTTTTTTTTGAAGCATGGTCTGGGATAGGCTTGTGATTGTTTTGGTCTTGGTTATAAGTTGCTCTTTTTTTATATCCAAGGCTTGAGCTGTTATGAGGTTTATGGTTTGTTCACTATTTGATTCAAACTTATTTATGAGCCAAAAAGTGATAGCACCAAATAGTAAAAACAGAACTAGCAGATAGCTTAATGCTAGGAAGAGGATAACTCTTTGTGGATTGTTGCGCTTTAGCTCACTATACTTTTCTCTAAGAGCTCGCAATATACCTCCTTAGTACCTATGCTGCGATTTGAGCAAAATTAATATCTTTTATTGTATCTAAAAACTCTTTTCCAACAAAAGTATTTGTCTCTATATAGATATCTTGTAGCTTGCTTGTCAGAAGTAGACAGAGCCTATGGTTTCCGCTACTTCTGCTTGCTAGGGAGTGTATTTTTTCTACACTCCCTACATCACTGTTTAGGTCTATTTTAAGAGTGACCTTTTTCTCCTCTTCCTCTGGCTGCTCTCTTACATAGGCTTTTTTACTTATGTGCTCTTTTTTGGTCTCTTCAAATGAGAGAACCTTCTGCACTCGTATTCTAGTAAAGTCACCATCGCGACTAAGAGAGCCTTTAAGTCCTACTGGCTCATTGACATCTAGTTTTTCTAGCTTTTCAAACTCTTTATCAAAGAGCATTAAATCTATGTTTCCATGAAGATCTAGTAGGGTTACTATATTTAGTTTGTTTCCTTTTTTGCTAAACTTTGTTTTTATCTCTTCGACTTTTCCGATAAAGAGTACATCACTTCCATCATCTAGCTCATCTATCTCACTAGTTAGAGTAAAGTCAATCTCCTCTATGTCCTCTCTAAACTTATCAAGTGGGTGACCTGATACATAGAATCCTAAAGTCTCTTTTTCTAGTTCTAATATCTCTTTTGCTTCAAACTCATCACTATTTACTATGTCAATAGGAAGTGTGGATATATCACTATCTTCACCAAAAAGAGAGTTAACAGCATCTGCTTTTATCTGCTCTGATTTTTTGGATATATCTAGTAGCTCTTCTATACTCTGAAGAAGGCTCTTACGACTATATGAGAAGCTATCAAGTGCACCTGATTTTATTAGAGACTCTAGGGCTTTTTTATTTACCTTTTGAGGCTCTATCCTATTGATAAAATCCTCCAAGCTTTTATAAGGCTCCTCATTTCTTTGAGTTAAAAGTCGCTCAATGGCGCTTTTTCCAAGTCCTTTTATAGCTCCTAGTCCAAATATAATAGCCTCATTTCCATCATGAGAGCCAACTGTAAACTCATAAGCAGAACGGTTTATATCTGGGGGAAGAAGCTCCATTTTTAGGCGTTTTAGCTCATCTATGTATTTGACTATCTTATCAGTATTATCAATCTCACTAGAGAGAAGTGCAGCCATGAATTCGGATGGGTAGTAGGTTTTTAGAAATGCAGTTTGAAAGGTTATCATGGCATAGGCTGCTGAGTGGGATTTGTTAAAACCATATCCTGCAAACTTCTCTATGAGTGAAAAAAGCTCCTTGCAGTGGTTGTAGTCATATCCTTGAGCTACCCCACCTTGTGCAAACTCTTCTTTGAACTTCTCCATCTCATCTTTTTTCTTTTTACCCATAGCTCGTCTTACAATATCTGATTTTCCAAGACTAAAGCCACCAATGCTCTGTACTATCTGCATAACTTGTTCTTGATAGACGATAATCCCATAAGTAGGTTCAAGTATGGGCTTTAGAGCCTCTGTAAACTCATCATAAAAGTAGTCTATCTCCTGCCTACCATGCTTTCTATCTATAAAATCATCAAGCATTCCACTCTCCATAGGACCTGGACGATATAGTGCTAGAACCGCAATGATATCTTCAAAGTTGTTTGGTTTTAGCTTCTTATTTAGCTGTTGCATTCCATCTGATTCTATCTGAAACAATCCAAGTGTGTTTCCTGTGCAGATAGTCTCATATACTTTGGGGTCATCTATGTTTTCTGTATGAAAGTCTATGCTTTTATCAAATCTCTCTTTTATAAGGTCAAGTGATTTTTTGATAACAGTCAAAGTCTTTAGACCCAAAAAGTCAAACTTTATAAGGTCTATCTCCTCAAGAAAGTTCATAGAGTACTGAGTAGCTATAGTCTCTTCATTTGAGGGTTTGTACAAAGGGGTTTTATGCCATAGCTCTTTTTCTGAGTCTATGACAACGGCTGCTGCGTGTGTTCCGGCGTTTCTCTTTAGTCCTTCAAGAAGTAGGGCAAACTCCCACACTTTTTTAGCTTCACTATCACTGCTTGTTAGCTCTTTTATCTTCTGCTCTTTATCAAAGGCTTTATGAAGTGTGATACCTAGCTCATCTGGGATGAGTTTTGCCATAGCATCAGCTTTTGCATAGGGCATACCTAGAACTCTTGCTACATCTCTTATCACACCTTTTGCTAGAAGTGAACCAAATGTGATAACTTGAGCTACATTGTATTTACCATACTTATTTTTTACATAATCAAAAACCTTGTATCTATTCTCTTGACAAAAATCCACATCAATATCTGGCATACTTATCCGCTCAGGATTTAGAAATCTCTCAAAAAGCAGGTTGTATTTCATGGGGTCAATGTCAGTTATTTTAAGAGCAAATGCTACAAGACTTCCCGCAGCACTTCCGCGTCCTGGTCCTACTGGTACTCCCATCTCTTTAGCACGGTTTACAAAGTCCCAGACTATAAGCATATATCCTGGGAATTTCATATTGGTTATTATCTCTATCTCTCTTTGAAGTCTATCTCTGTATGTTTGGTGATGAGCTTCATCTACTAGTTTTAACCTATCTTCTAATCCCTCTTTGCACTTATAGATAAAGTACTCTGTCTCATCTGTTATCTGCAAATTTTCCTTTTTTGCATACTCATCTACAAAGACAAACTTTGGGGGAGTGGGATTACCGAGACTTAGCTCAAGGTTACACTTATCTACTATCTCTTGAGTGTGCTCTATGACCTCTGGTATATCTTGATATAGTTTACTTACCTCATCGTTTGATTTTAGGTAAAACTCTGTAACTGAGTGCTTCAAGCGGTTTTTGTCATAGTAGAGTTTGTTTGTAGAAATACACATAAATGCATCATGTGCATCTGCATCTGGTTTTTGTAGGTAGTGGGTGTCATTTGTAGCTACTAGCTTTATGCCTGTTTCAAGCGAAAGTCGTATCAGCTGCTCATCTATAAATCTCTGATCCTCTATCCCATGACGCATAATCTCTAAGTAGTAGTCTTCACCAAATATCTCTTTATACTCTAAGGCTACCTCTTTTGCTCTATCATAACCTCCAGCACCAAACTTTCTGTTTTTTTCACTATTTGTGTTTAGATGCCAGCTAACCTCTCCTTGCAAGCATGCAGCAGAGCATACAAGCCCTTCAGAGTGCTCTTTTAGAAGCTTTTTGTTTATTCTAGGATAGTAGTAGAAACCGTGCAAGTAGGCTTGAGTGCTTAGGTACATGAGGTTTTTATAGCCTGTCTCGTTTTTAGCATAAAGACATAGATGAAACCTCTGTCTTGTGCTTTTATCTCCTATATCTTCACTATTGTGCAAGTAGGCTTCAAGTCCGATGATGGGCTTTAAACCCTCAGCCTTCGCTGTTTTATAAAAGTCCACTGCTCCAAACATATTTCCATGGTCAGTCATAGCAATTGACCTAAACCCAAGCTCTTTTGCTCTTTTTGCTAAATCTTTTAGCCTATTTGCTCCATCAAGCAGAGAGTACTCTGTATGAAGGTGTAGGTGTGTAAACTCTGGAGTGCTCATTTTGCTATCCTATATCTTATCTATAAACTTATATCCCTCTTTGCTCAAAGTCTCTTTTATCTGCTTTTGATGCTCTTCTCCTCTTGTTTCAAGAGCGATTGTGACATTTGCATCACCATAATCAAGTGCGGTTGATACTCTATCATAGCCTATTTGGACGATGTTTGTGTTGATACTTGTAAGGATTTCAGTTAGTCTCATGAGGCTACCTGGTTTGTCTATTAGAGTTACTACTAGGTTCATCTTTCTGTAGGATTTCAAAAGACCTTTTTCGATGATAACTGAAAGCATAGTTACATCTATATTCCCACCTGTTAGGACTACTCCTATATTTTCACCCTTTTTGATATCTATCTTATCATGTAGAAGTGCAGCTATTCCAGCGGCCCCGGCACCTTCAGCGACTAACTTTTGTTGCTCTAATATAAAAAGAACAGCACTAGCTATCTCTTCATCACTTACCTCTACTATGTCATCAACACTCTCTAGAATATATCCTAAAGTTCGTTCAGATGTAACACGAACTGCTATTCCATCAGCTATAGTTCTTAGATACAAACTTCCTGAGGGAGCTTTGTTTATGTATGAGTTTCGCATAGCAGGAGCACCTGAGGCTGTTACACCTATGACTCTTACATTTGGAAACATCTGCTTATAAACAGCTGCTATACCACTTATAAGTCCACCTCCACCTATTGGAACTACTACAGTGTCTATACTGTCATTATCCTCTATCATCTCTAGGGCGACTGTTCCTTGTCCTGCAATAACTACATCATCCTCAAAAGGGTGGATGAAGCTCAATGAATGTTTTTTTGAGTACTCTAATGCATATTTATAAGCTTCATCATAGCTATTCCCATGTAAGATTATCTCAGCACCAAACTGTTTTGCGCCTGTTACTTTTGTCAATGGAGTAGCTTCGGGCATCACTATAATGGATTTTATTCCAAAGTATTTTGCACTGTAGGCTACTCCTTGAGCATGATTCCCTGCACTTGAGGCTATTACCCCGTTTTTTCTCTCTTCTTCACTCAAAGATGCTATTTTGTTAAATGCACCTCTTATTTTATACGCTCCTGTTAACTGTAGGTTCTCTTTTTTGATGTAGATGTTTGCATCTTTTATCCGACTAAGGTATGGTGCGTATGCAAAGGGAGTTCTTAGGGATACTTTTTTTACATTTCTATTTGCTTCTATGAAATTTTTCAACTCTAGCATTATGAGAGAGTCCTTCCGTGCTCTATTTTTAGACATCTGTTTTGGATAGCTTTCATACCAGCATCT
This sequence comes from uncultured Campylobacterales bacterium, assembly GCA_964484395.1. Taxonomy (GTDB): domain Bacteria; phylum Campylobacterota; class Campylobacteria; order Campylobacterales; family CAZAFM01; genus CAZAFM01. Next base: position 25,021 of record CAZAFM010000001.1, read on the forward strand.
TCTGCTCTTTTTACAGCTTCGTTGTTTACCACTCCAAGCTGAAGCCAGACACACTTGATAGAACCTCTTTTTATGGCTTCATCCACTATAGCCCCAGCAGCTTCAGCATTTCTAAAAATATCAACTATATCTATCTCTCCATCTATATCACTAAGTGACCTATAAACCTTCTCCCCTAATATCTCATCCTCTTTAGGGTATACAGGGATTATCTTGTATCCATGCTCTTGAAGATATCTTCCAACTTTGTTGCTATCTTTATCCTCTTTTGGGGATAGCCCTACTATAGCGACAGTTTTTGAGTTTTTTACTACTTCATCTATCATCTCTACGCTTTGGGTGTTGTTTTCTATCTCACATGACATATAAAATCCTTTTGTGGTTTTGATGGTTATTTTATCCAATCTGCTATGAAGAACAGCATAAGTAACTTTATCAGAGAATATTTCTGTTATGACTATGCTATAATACTATCTAAAGTAAGTACAAAGGGGTCAGTATGCAGACATTTGGCATAAAAAACCTACAAACAAATCCAGCTGTTTTTACCAATGCTCTAGAGAGTAATGAGATAGCGGTTATAACCAAAAGAAGCAAACCAATAGGTGTAGCTGTATCTTTTGGAGACCCTATCCTCTCTCAAGGCTTAAAAACATCTCTTCATATAGAGGCGTATAAAAATGGCTTCTTAAGCCTAGGGCAGTTTTGCCAATCACAGGATATATCCAAAGAGGAGGGTATGAAACTTCTCTCCTTGATGGGGATAGATGTTATTGATTATGATTTTAGTGATGATTTAAAGAGTGTAGAAGCTCTATGACTTCAGTTGTGAGTGATAGCACCACTCTTATAGTCTTGGGCAATCTAAAGCGCTTTGAGCTACTAAGCAATCTTTTTAGCACCATCTACATACCTAAAAGTGTGCATAAAGAGCTAACATATAAAAAAATAGATGAGCTGCCATCTTTTATAAAGGTGGAGGATGTAGCCCCATCTAAAGATGTTGATATGCTAAATCTACTTCTTGATAAGGGTGAGAGTGAAGCTATAGCTCTTGCTCTTCAAAAAGAGACACTGCTTGTTATCGATGAAAAAAAAGGCAGAAAAATAGCAAAAAATATGGGACTAAGTGTCATAGGTCTGCTTGGCATTTTCTATCTAAATGTTAAAAAGGATTTTATCTCAAAAGAGGAGTCTCTAGAACTTCTTGATGAGTGCCTCAAAAATGGATTTAGAATATCTCAAAAATTGATAGATGATTTTAGGGTAAGTTTGCAATAGCTATGCAAATCTTTAGAAAATACAAGTGACAACTAAAACAAAATTATCAAAAAATGTTGCCTGAAAAATTGAGTTCAAACATTGTTCGTAGTATAATATATGAAATTTTAGTCATATAAGGGATATTATGGAAGAGTTGAAAGCTTACTTTAGAAGAGAAGAGAGGTATGAGGGGCTTCAGATTGTTTTTGATAAAAATCACCACAATAGAGAAGAGATACTAGCAAAAATAGAAGCACTACAAAAAGAGATGGATTTATACCCTGAAGTCTGTGAGAACTGCTACGAGGATAGTCCTAGTAAATGTGCTTTTTATATAGAGTTTAATGATGACTATGATAGAGAGGCTGGGGATTTTTTTGAAGCTATACTTAAAAAGCTAGATATTAAGAAGGCGGGTTAGTTACTGCTTTCTCTTCTAGCTCTTATAACCTCACCGTCACTGTTTTTTAGATAGACAAACTCTCTATCTGAAAAAACAATATCAAAAACCATCTTTTTATTATTAGTTGTAGTTATCTCTACACCTTTTTGATAAAACATCATCTCACCCATAGAGTTTCCTACTATAGATATAAACGAACTTGCCGCAAAAAGCGTTAAAGCTATAAACAAAGTAGCAGCAATCTTCTGGGTAATCTTAAAAAAATATAGTAAGAAAAAAACAGTAGTTGCAATCAAAAGTATTAAGATGTTTTGATTATCCCAAAAAAAAGGGTTGTAGTAGACATCTATATCATACTCCCTTATATAAGTAGAAAAAACACCCATAAAAAGTACATTATCTACTACAAAAACAGATATTATAGAGCTTGCTAGTGCGCCTAGTATACCCATCTATCTAAGCCTTCTAGCTTTTTTCTTGCCTAGCTTTATAAGTGAAGAGGGCTTGTCCTCAAAGTAGCCTCTACTATCTAGTACTTCTATATCTGCAAGCTCTTTTGCTAGAGCCTCATCAAATCTCTTTCCACTAAGGTTAGCAGAGCTTGAATACATAAATTCAGTTTTTTCTAGGAATTCACTATGAAGTCCATGATTAACTACTCTTATAGCTTCTAAAGATGGGTATATAAAAGTAGTTTTTTTTGAATTTCTAACTCTTCTTTTGAAGCTAGATGGAACTCTTGTTAGTCTCAACAGTTTTTTAAAAGATGATGTTGTGATTAGTATGGGCTTATTTTCATCTCGTCTTTTGGCTTTTGCTATTGTTTTTTTCTCAAAGGAGAGAAAGCCCACAGTAGTATCACTCTGGGCTAAAAAGAGCCCATTAGTCACAAAAGTAGTCCTGTATGGCGTTTACTTGGAGACTTTCACTCTTTTTGAGCTCTTTTATAGCTAGAACTGACGCATTTGCTCCAGCTATAGTTGTGAAGTATGGGATTTTGGATCTTAAGACATTGTAGCGAATCTTTTTTGCATCATCTTTGCTTGATTTGTTATCACTTGTGTTTATTACTAAATCTATCTCTCCATTTGTAATCATATCATCTATATTTGGTCTACCTTCGCTAATTTTTAATACAATATTTGACTCTATACCGCTATCTTGAAGCACTTTTTGAGTACCTTCAGTTGCAAAGATTTTAAACCCTAAATCTATAAATTCTCTAGCAATTCTAGTACCTTGTGGTTTGTCTAGATTAGTTAGTGATATAAAAAGATTACCACTTTGAGGAAGCTTGTTGGAGCTAGCTAACTGACTTTTTGCAAAACTAAGACCGAAGTTATTGCTTATTCCCATAACTTCACCAGTTGACTTCATCTCAGGTCCTAGAAGCAAGTCAGCACCGGGAAGTTTGCTAAAAGGAAAAACTGCCTCTTTTACAGCAATGTGTGATTTTAGTTTTGGTTTTAGTACACCATTTTCCTCTATTACAATCCCGTATTTATCATAGAAGCTCAAGGCCTCTTTTATATCTTTTTTCCACATAATCCTAGTGGCGACTTTTGCTAATGGTATACCTGTAGCTTTGCTGACAAAAGGTACTGTCCTGCTAGCTCTTGGGTTTACTTCTATTAGGTATATACTATCTTTGTGTATAGCAAACTGTATGTTCAAAAGCCCACAAACTTTTAGATTTATAGCTATTTTTTTGGTAAGTTGCTCAATATCTCTTATAACTTGTTCAGAGAGTGATACAGGCGGCAGTGAGCAAGCAGAGTCACCTGAGTGAATACCAGCTTCTTCAATATGTTGCATTATTCCGCCAATATATACATTTTCTCTATCACTCAGAGCATCCACATCTAGCTCTATTGCCCTATCCAAAAACTTATCTATAAGTACTGGGCTTTTGTTGCTTACCAAAACTGCTTCATCCATATACTGCTTTAGTTCGCTCTCATTATAAACTATTCTCATAGCTCTTCCACCTAGTACATAGCTTGGTCTTACAAGTACTGGGTAGCCTATCTCTCTGGCTTTTTCTAATGCTACATCTTTAGAAAAAGCAGTTCCATTTGCAGGCTGAAGTAGCTCATTTTCATCTACAAATTTTGAAAACTTCTCTCTGTCTTCAGCAGTGTCAATAGCTTTTGCACTTGTTCCAATGATATTGGCTCCTAGGGCTGTTAGTTGTTTGGCTAGCTTCAAAGGTGTCTGCCCACCAAAGTGAACTATAATACCATCTGGTTTTTCAAGCTCTATGGCATTTCTGACATGCTCTAAGTCTATTGGCTCAAAGTAGAGTATATCACTTGTGTCATAATCAGTTGAAACGGTTTCAGGGTTGCAGTTGTACATAATGGAGGTAACATCCATATCCTTTAGTGCAAAAGAAGCGTGAACACAACAGTAGTCAAACTCTATACCCTGTCCTATGCGATTTGGTCCTCCGCCTATTATCATAACCTTTGGCTTGTCACTCTGCTTTGGTGGCTCCTCTAGTTTTGTGTACTCTATGGTAGAGTAGAGGTATGGAGTTAGTGCTTTAAACTCTGCTCCACAGGTATCAACTTCATTATAGATGATGTTTATGTCATGGTTTTTTCTAGCCAAATATACATCATTTTCACTTATCTCTAAGGAGTCATTTTCATTTATAAGGATAGCTATCATCTTATCTGAGAAGCCCATCTTTTTAGCTTCAAGTAGGGTCTCTCTTGTTTGTAGTGTCTCAATATCTATCTCTTTTTCGAACTCAACTATCTCTTTTATCTCATTTAAAAACCATCTATCTATTTTGCAGAGTTTGTATATCTCTTCTATATCAAGCCCACACCTAAAAGCATCAGCTATATAGTACAGTCGCTCAGAATTAGGTCGTCTTATTTCATGCTTTATATGCTCTATATCTTGGCTTTTTGACTCAAATCCTGAGAGGTTTTTTTCTAGTGAGCAGATAGCTTTTTGCAAAGACTCTTTAAAAGTAGTCCCCATAGCCATCACTTCACCAACGCTTTTCATTGCAGTTGTAAGTGTTGAGTCTGCTAGAGGGAACTTTTTAAAAGTAAATCTTGGTATCTTGGTAACTATATAATCAATTGTTGGCTCAAAGCTTGCGGGTGTTCCTGTTATATCATTTGTAATCTCATCTAAAGTAAATCCAACAGCAAGCATTGTTGCGACTTTGGCAATTGGGTATCCTGTGGCTTTTGAGGCTAGGGCAGAACTTCTACTTACACGAGGATTCATCTCAATAACAGTCATTCTTCCATTTTCTGGATTTATGGCAAACTGTACATTGCTACCTCCAGTATCAACCCCTATCTCTCTTAATATCTTAAAAGAGGCATTTCTCATATGTTGATACTCTTTATCAGTCAAGGTTAGAGCAGGGGCTATAGTGACACTATCGCCTGTATGAACACCCATTGGGTCGATGTTTTCTATAGAGCAGATTATAATGCAGTTATCCTCTCTATCGCGTATAACTTCCATCTCATACTCTTTCCAGCCTAAGAGCGACTCCTCTATGAGTATTTCATTTATAGGGCTTGCTTCAAGTCCACTTTTGGCAAGATTTTTAAACTCATCTATATTATAAGCTACGCCACTTCCTGCCCCTCCTAGTGTATAGCTAGCTCTAATGATAAGTGGAAACCCTATCTCTTTTGCAGCTTCTTGTGCTTCATCTATATCATAAGCGTACTTACTATGAGGTAGGTCCATGCCTATTTGTTCCATAGCCTTTTTAAACTCTTGTCTGTCTTCACCTTTTTTTATAGCTTTTGGATGGGCTCCTAGAAACTTCACTCCTTCAAGCATTCCTTTATCATACATACTCATAGCTACATTTAAAGCAGTCTGACCCCCCATTGTTGGAAGTATTGCGTCTACACTCTCTTTTTTTATTATTTTTGCAATTACATCTTCTGTGATTGGTTCTATGTAGGTTTTATCAGCAAACTCAGGATCAGTCATTATCGTAGCAGGGTTTGAGTTAATTAGAATAACTCTGTAGCCTAGAGTTCTTAGTGTTTTTGAGGCTTGGGCTCCAGAGTAGTCAAACTCGCATGCTTGACCTATAACTATAGGACCTGAGCCTATTAAAAGTATAGAATTGATATCCTCTCTTTGTGGCATCTGCTACCTTTTTGTTTGGTTTTTGAAATTATAATCTATTTGTTTTTAATCAGTTATCAATCACCCAGAAATATCCTGGATGAAGTATATCCGCTTTTGGTTCTATAAGGGCTTTTTGGTATCCGTCTTCATTTTCTATTTTGACTACATTTCCTACGGCTATACCTTCAAAAAAAATATTATCAAGTCCACTTGTGATTACCTTATCACCTAATTTAATGTTCATCCATGAAGGTATATAATTAACAATAAGATTGTTTTCATCATCACCACCACTTATAATACCTGGAGCCTTTTTTTCGCCTATATAGACACTATAGCTACACTTTTTATTTCCATTTAAAAGCACAAGCGATCTTCCATTTTCAGGGATTAGTACACCCGCTGCTGCATCATTTTGAAGTACTCCATATATCTTTTTTTGACTTGTTGGCTCAAAGTTTAGCCATATTTTTTTGTAATCACCCATACTTACATAGGATATAGTCCTAGCGGCTTTTAGAGTGACATTTGTGTCGGGTTTTACCCCTATGGAGCTTGAAAGTCTATCTAATTCGTTTTTGTAGTATTTATAGACTATGCTCTGTTTTCTTAGTTTTTCATTAGCTTTTACTAGAAACTCTATTGTCTCTTTTTGGTTGAAGTGTGTCTTGAGTGCATCTTCTAATGATTCATAGCTATTTATGTAACCCATTTTTATGGAGTCAGCCACATTTAAAAAAAAGTTTTGAATGTGACCACTTAGCTTATATGATAGTAAAAAAACAGTAACTATAAAAAGAAGTAGAAAAAAGCCGTTTTTGTTCACTTACTAAACTTCACCTACTACTCATAGGATAGTTGTTGTAGTAAGTCTATCTCTTCTAGGGCTTTTCCAGTTCCTTTAGCAACTGCTAAGAGAGGCTCATCTGCTATATATACAGGGAGCTTAACAATATCTGAGAGGTACTTATCAAGCCCCTTTATAAGTGCTCCACCACCTGTTAGAGCAACTCCGTTTTCTACTATATCGCCTGCTAGGTCTGGTGGCATAGCTTCAAGGACTAGTTTTAGGCTATCACTTATCTCTTTGAGAGGCTCTTTTATTGCGTCTCTTACATCTTCACTAGTTAGCTCTATCGTATTTAGTAGTCCACTTACTTGGTCTCTACCTTTTATAAGCATCTTGATATTATCTTCTAGTGGGATAGCAGTTCCTATCTCTATTTTTATCTCTTCACCAGTTCGCTCACCTATAAGAAGGTTGTACTTTTTCTTTACATAATCAACAATAGACATATCCATTTTATCACCTGCTACACGAATGGACTTACTTATAACAAGTCCACCCAAAGAGGTTACACCTATCTCAGTGGTTCCACCACCTATATCAACTACAAGACTTCCAGTTGGCTCTTTTATAGGAAGTCCTGCCCCAATAGCAGCTGCCATTGGTTCCTCTATCAAAAAAACCTCTCTAGCCCCAGCACTCATGGCTGATTCTCTTACAGCTTTTCTTTCAACTCCTGTTAGTCCATAAGGAACAGATATGATAATTCTAGGACGGATGAGGGCCTTTCTCTTGTGTGCTTTTTCTATAAATGACCTTATCATCTTCTCAGTCATGTTGAAATCAGCGATTACTCCATCTTTCATAGGTCGTATAGCCTGAATATTTCCGGGAGTTTTACCTACCATATCCTTTGCTTCTTTCCCAACGGCTAGAATTTTTACTTTTCCATACTTTTCAGTCTGTATAGCAACAACTGAAGGCTCATTTATTACAATTCCCTTACCTTTTACTATGACAATAGTATTAGCAGTCCCTAAGTCTATGGCTATATCATGTGAAAAAAGTCCTAAAAATTTATCAAGAAACATCAATATCCTTTATGCAATTTTTTTACTGCTATTTTTTTTGTATTTTAGAAGCATTGGGTCCTCTTTTTTTTGGACGCACTCTTTGTTGATGACAACCTCATAGCCATTATATTCAGGAAGGTCAAACATTACATCAAGCATTATATCTTCTAGAATGGCCCTAAGACCTCTAGCTCCTGTTTTTCTTTTTTTAGCAATACTAACTACCTCTTTTAGTGCATCATCGCTAAAAGTTAGCTTTGCACTATCTATTGCAAAAAGTTTTTTGTATTGCTTTATAATTGCATTTTTTGGCTTTGTGAGTATGTCTAGGAGGGCTTCATCACTGAGTTCTTCAAGAGTGGTAACTACATGTAACCTACCAACTAATTCGGGAATAAGTCCAAAAGAGACCAAGTCGTCTGCCTCAACATCTTTAATTATGTCTATATCTTCTCTTTTTGATTTTTTCTCATGAGAAAAACCAAGTACATTAGCTCCCTCTCTTCGTCTTATAATCTCACTTAGCCCATCAAAGGCACCGCCACAGATAAATAGGATGTTTTTTGTATCCATCTGAGTAAACTCTTGATTTGGATGCTTTCTTCCACCTTTTGGTGGTATATTTACAACACTTCCTTCTATTATTTTGAGTAGAGCTTGCTGAACTCCCTCACCTGAAACATCTCTTGTAATAGAACGGTTTTCAGAAAGTCTGGATATTTTATCTACTTCATCTATAAATACTATTCCTCTTTGAGCCTTTTTTATATCTCCATCTGCAGCTTGAATAAGCTTCACAAGAACATTCTCAACATCTTCACCAACATACCCAGCCTCTGTTAAGCTTGTTGCATCTGAGATTGCTATTGGTACATTCAAAAACCTAGCAAGGGTTTGTGCCATAAGCGTTTTACCACTTCCTGTTGGACCTATTAATAAAATATTTGATTTTTCAATATCTGTGTCATCTTCTTGTGTTGTCAAGCTATTACTGTAAAGTCTTTTGTAGTGATTATATACGGCTACTGAGAATATCTTCTTAGCTCTCTCTTGACCTATGACATACTCATCAAGCACGCTTTTTAGCTCTTTTGGTGATAAGACTTTTGAGAGGTCTAATACCTCTTCCTCGCCATCTTTTTTTCCACTCTCTTTATCTGGTATATCTCCAAAAAGTATCTTATACGCAGAGATTACACAATTTTTACATATATAAACATCATTACCTGCTATAAGTGGGTTTATTTCAGACTCTTGCGCTTTGCAAAAGCTACAGTTTTTAAGATCCATAAGCTCTCCTAAGAATTGGCACGCCTCTTTTTGAATTTAATATGAACTCACAAAATTCTTGAACTTGTTCATTTGTGCTACTAATTTTTATCTCTTCTACTCTCTGTTTTAACGGTTTTGTTGTATGACTTAGCTCTTTAAGTGTGTGTGAAAGCTCATCTATTAGCTCTCTATTTAGCCTTCTTCTAAGTCCTATTCTGTTTACGCCTCTTATCTTAGCTCTGTTTCCCTCAGCTATAACAAAAGGTGGTATATCCTGAGAAACAGCAGATGCTCCACCTATCATAGAGTAACTACCTATTTTTACAAACTGATGTATAGGCGTAAGTCCACCCACATTGACAAAATCACCAATCTCTACATGTCCAGCCAAAGTTGCTGCATTTGCAAAGATACAACCATCCCCAACCACGCAGTCATGAGCTATATGTGCATAGGCCATGATGAAGTTATTGCTACCAATTACAGTTTTTTTTGTAAACTGTGGAGTTCCAGCATTGATGCTTACATACTCCCTAATTATATTATCATTGCCAATAATAACTTCTACATCTTCATGAAAATATGATGTACTCTGTGGATCACCGCCTATGACTGCATAGGGAGATATTTTGTTTCTCTCTCCAATAGTAACCCTGCCTCTAATCACCACACCAGAAGCAATTTCTGTACCTTTTTTGATGGTAGCCTCTGAAGATATATGGCAAAACGGACCTATTTCTACATCTTCATCTATTTTAGCACCACTTTCTATGACAGCTAGTTCGGAGATTTTACTCATTAATCTCTCTTCTTTGATATCATCGCCTTTAGCTCAGCCTCTGCTACTACCTTATCATCTACTATGGCTTTACCCTCTACTATCCAGATGCTACCCTTCTTTTTTAGGGCTTTTACATGATATTCTAGCTTATCACCAGGTCTAACTGGGTTTCTAAACTTTGCTTTGTCGATACTCATGAAATAGACAACCATATCTTTTATCATCTCAGGTGTATGGTTTTCTAGGCTTAAAAAAGCCAGCATAGCACCAGTCTGTGCAAGCCCCTCTATAACCATAACACCCGGATATATAGGATAGTCAGGAAAGTGTCCTTGAAAGACCTCTTCTGATGCAGTTATGTTTTTATAAGCGATGATGTACTCATCTTTTTTGTAGTCGTTTACTCTATCTACAAGTAAAAAAGGATACCTATGAGGGATAAGCTCCTTTATGCCATCTATGTCTATCATTATAATACTCACTTCTTACGGATTAAAATTCTGCAATCTTATCAAATCATTGTTAAATTTTCACTAACATCCTCAAAACTCACCGAGTCTATAAAGCTCTCATACTTTGAGTTAAAGTCTATGTGTTCTACTAAAAAAATAGGTGAAGTTGACATTCTACCACAAACCATCTCTCTAAAAGCTAGTTCCTCATCTATGGATATGGGAGAGCATCTAAAATCACGCAGTGAAGTGAAGTTTTTTTCGCTAACACTCTTTAGCATATCTATATGCACTATATAAGAGTTAGATTTTGGAAGAAATCCTATGTACTCACTTAGCTTTTCTACCTTGCTTTTTACCACTTTTTGCTTTTGAGTCGAGAAGTATAATATGTGTGAGTCTATAACTCTCCCATCACTCTTTATATAGCCTCTTAGAAGTCTATAGTTTACAAAGCTCTTTTTGAGAACTAGGGCGTTTTTGTTTTGGGATTTTTTGTAAAACTCTCTCTTTTCCTCAAATGAGTTTGGCAATATCTGTCTAGTTAGGTATGAGTAGGTTTCGATGGGCTCTTTTCTCATAGCCTCTCTTTGTGCGACCAGTCCAAACAGACATCCGCAGTAGTTTTGCTTATAAAGTCCATCTTTTTTCGCAAGCTCAAACTGTCTTTGTGTGCCTCCTTGCTTTTTAAGATCAAGAGCAAAAAACTCCAACCCATACCTATGAGCTACCATTTTCCCTTCATTTTTAAGAATCTCAAAGCTTTTCTTCGGACTCATCATAAGCGTGGTAGTAAACTCATCTAAGCCAAGCTTCTTTGCCTTTATAGCACTCCTATCTAGTCGCTCTATAAAGCACTCCTTGCACCTATCCCCACCTTCAGGAGCTGACTCTAGGTGAAGCTTCTCTTTTATCCAAGTAGTTTCATCATATCCATCCTCTAGTAGCTCTATGCCTAGAGTATCACAGCTCCTCTGCACATCCTCTAGACGCAGTCTATACTCCTCATAAGGATGGATGTTTGGGTTGTAGAAAAACCCTATGAGCTCTCTGTCTGGATGGAGCTTCTTTAGCTCTTGTAAAAAGTAGTGACTATCAACACTACAGCATATATGTATCAGCATCGACTATCCCAGATAAAATTTAGTGGTATTTTATCAGAAATCAAGATGGTATTATATCAAGGGAAAAAATGCAATTAAAAAGATAAATTATGTCATTTTAAGTATGTATGATTTACAATATTGTCTACGAATATATTATTACAATTCTAATCCCAAATAATTAAGTAGCCTTAAAAGTTAGAGGTCAGGTGACATGATTAAAAGTCAGTGAAGTAGGGTTAGAGCTTTATTTTTAACCTATTTGCCCCTCCAAGTCTAGCACTGCCTAAAACTCAGTTTTACTTGTTCCCATGCTCTGCGTGGGAACTGATATAATTTTTTTAGTCATTATCGGTTCTTTTTGTTTCTATGCATTCCCACGCCGAGCGTGGGAACGAGGGAAA
>CAZAFM010000001.1:36780-47529 GCA_964484395.1 uncultured Campylobacterales bacterium
AAAGACCAGACCGAGTATTAATTAAAGATGAATGGATTGAGTTTGTTATTGAGAATCCAGATGCAACAGAGATTCAAAGTGATGGACGGATTAGAAAATGGGCTAAGATTCAAGAGATGGATAAATATCTTAGAGTTATTCTCTTAGAAGATGAAGAAACAGTACACAATGCATTCTTTGATAGAAGTTTTAAAAAGGATCAACATGAAGATTAAATATTTTTCAGATTCAGATACAGCCTTGATGGAGTTAAATGATAATCCAATAGAGTCTACACTCGAAGTTAGTGAAAACATCTATATTGATGTTGACAAGAATGGTAAAGTTGTCAATATCACAATAGAGCATGCAAAAGACAGCATGAGACTTCCAGAGTTTTCCTATCAAGAAATAGCCCAAATAGTCAAAACCGCATAAAATGCTAAGAAAACTAGTGGCGATTAAAGACGAACTGCTCTTTAGTTTATGGTGAGATAGGAGGTGCAAAATGTATCCAAGAGTAAAAGATGTAAAACCGCAAGATGACTATAAAATTTTACTTACATTTGACAATGATGAATTAAAAATTTTTGATATGAAGCCTTATATCAATAAAGGCTTTTTCAAACAACTTCAAGATAAAAGTTATTTTAAGACAGTAAAACCTTTTATGGATTCTATTCAATGGCAAAATGGACAAGATTTATGTCCAGATACACTGTATTTAGAAAGCCAACCTATCCCTGCCCAAGTCTAGTAAAGCTGATAAATCAAGGATTAGAGATTTACCTTTCTATATTAATATTCACTTCATGGAACGCCATTGAGGGTCAGAGCTTTACTTTTAACTAAATTACTTTTCGACTCAAATTTTATAGGTACAGCTTCTCGCAAATAATATACATAAAAAAGTATTGCTATTTTATAAATATTTAACTACAATCATCCTATGAATAAAGTAAACTTTGAATGGGATGAAGAAAAAAACAAATCCAATCAAGAAAAACATAGTGTTTCATTTGAAAAAGCACAATACGCTTTTTTAGATGAAGATAGAATTATTGCCGAAGATTTAGAGCACAGCCAAAATGAAAAAAGATATTTTTGTTTTGGTAAAGTTGATGAAGCAATTTTAACTGTAAGATTTGTTTATCGTAACAACAAAATCAGAATTTACGGTGCAGGATACAGGAGAAAGGGGAAAAAGATTTATGAAGAAAACAATTAAATACACAGATGAACCAATTGGAGATATTAAAATTATTGAAGATTTTTTGCCATCTCCAAAAGATTTAGTTTTAAAAGATGAGAATGTAAAAGTTACAATTTCATTGACAAAAGAGAGTGTAGAATTTTTTAAGAGTGAAGCAAAAAAACACCATACTCAATATCAAAAAATGATAAGAAATCTATTGGATATATATGTAGCAAATCATAGTCATGGGACTACAAAGCTATAACAAATCCTTGAATGAAGCGGGTCAGAGCTTCACTTTTAACCTATTTGTGCCCCTCCAAATCTAACACAGCCTAAAACTTGGTTTTCTTTATGAGCAGTAAAGTAGCCTGTCCCCTTTTTCTGTCCTTTTTCCACATTTTCCAAAAATAAATTTTTGTCGGTCGTCGCTGAATTGAGATTCAGTAGTATAATTTTAAACTTACTAGTAATTACTTGATATACTAAAAAGTATCCGATATAATTCTCAAATAAATAATTAAAAAGACTTTAAAATGCAAGAATTACAAACTTACAAACCTAAAGTACCCCAAGAAGTTCTCGAAACAATACAAAATATAGCTGATGGTAATTTGGGAAATATTAAGATGAGCTACAATAACGGAAATTTTGAATTTCATGCAGACAGCTATGATGGACATGAAAAATTTATTATAAAAAAACAACATATTCCGGGTATCGCCTCTGAGTCTAAAATGTCAGTGCAAAAACAAAACTCTATAGAAGAGAGAAGAGAGAGGGTTTTGTATTTTCATAAAGAAGGTCTGAGTCAAACAAAAATCTCTGATTTAACAATGACATCACAAAAAACTGTATCAAACGATATTAAGTTTTTAAGAGATCAGGGCAAAATAAAATAAAGGACTAATCAATGCAGACAGTAACTTTAAAAATAGAAGATAATGTAAGTGATAAATTTTTATGGCTATTAAATCATTTTTCACAAAATGAAGTTGAGATTTTGGAAAAAACTGAGTATAAAAGTGATGATGAATACTTACGAAGTATAAAAGGAATGGAAGAAAGCATCATAGAAGCTTCAAGTGAGCCGATTGAAAAATATGTAACTGCTGATAAGTTAGATTGGTAAAATGTATCAACTCTTATTTTCCCCTCAAGCAAAAAAAGATGCTAAAAAAATAGCATCAAGTGGATTAAAACCGAAAGTGCAGGAGTTATTAGACTTAATTGAAAAAGAACCTTTGGAGTATCCTCCAAAATATGAGTATCTTGAAGGCAATCTAAAAGGTAAAATTTCAAGAAGAATAAATAAGTAACATAGATTAGTTTATGAAATATTTGAAGAAGAAAAATTAATAAAAACTTATAGAATGTGGACGCACTATGAATAGTAAAAATACTAACAAATCTTTGCACCGAAAAAAATTAATTTGTCGGCGAAGTCAACCGTTAGGCAATCTGAATCCAATAACAAAGGGGATTAGGGATTAGGTGATAGTGATTATGGGTAAAGAGTTAAAGATAGAACTAGTATAGAAATAGATAATCAAAATTTACAGTCTTTGAGATGCGTCTTTATATACTTGCATCTCATCTCTTTTTCCAATAGCAATAACCTCTACAACTATTTGCGTATCTATTACTTTATAAATAATTCTGATTTTCTTTTTGTCAACATACATCTTTCTGCAACCACTTTAGTCTAGCCCTGATTTATTGCCAAGTTTATCACCTAGCTCTGGTGATATAGATATTTTTTTAAACTGCTTAAAGACCAAGAGCTTCTCTCTTTGTGATAGCTTTGAGAGCTCCTCATCAGCTTCAACCTTTAAAACTATCTCATAACTCATCTAGGTCTATTCCATGTTTAGATGCTGAATCTTTTAGAGTAACTGTTTTTGAGTTTTCCCTATCTTTTATTAGTTTGTACATCTCTATGTCTTCAAGCATCTCAGAGTCTGCTTTTAGCTTCTCGTACTCATCTATAGATAAAACCACAGCTATAAGCTTATTGTTTTTAGATATAGCAAACTTTTCTTTTGTATGATTAGCTATATCTTGTAGCACTCGTGAAAAGCCTCTAGCCATATCGCTGGCTGATATTATCTCATCTCTTGTATAAGAAATCATTTTTACACCTTATTTTACATAAAATCTTACATATTATATCACATATCTATATAGAAAATCTTATTATCACAAAATAAGAGTAAATAAAGATATATATACATAATTTTGTAACTCATAAAAAATAGAAAACCGCATCACTTATAATCTTATCAAGCTTGGGCGAAAAACTTTTCTTATATTTGTTATTCTTCAGGATTTTTTATCTCTTAATATTGTATGTTAGAGCCTAGTCATGACTAAATCCAAAATATATTGCATCCTAGAAGTAGAGGAAATCTTAACTTAAATAAGAGAGAAATTATGCCACGAGGAATCTTTATATATATTTTATTGTTGTTATCAATGACAAGTGTGAGTGATGCAAAGGAATACACTTTAAAGCTTTTACTTGATAAAGATGCAGCAGATCTTAGAGAAGAAATTTTACAAGAATCTCAAGCAGTTTTTTTTAAAAACGATACCCTTTTTTTAGAGAGCACACTATGTAAGCAAAACTGTCCTCAAACGCTCAAGCAAGGCTTTGATGTTGCAGTCTTTAGTGCTTCAAAAAAGCAAAAAAGCAAAAAAACTTATATTATCAACTACGACAAAATACGCTCCTCTTATGATAAAAAACGAGTAGTAAAAGCCACTGCATTAGCCATCTATGAGTACCTTAAAGAAAAAAAAGTAAAAACTGTATTTATAAAAACAGCCCCAATGCTTTTTGAAAAAGAGCAGATAAGTACCACCTCAGGCAAAATCTTAGGATTTGAAGATTTAGCAATACTTATAAAGCAAAACAACCATGACTACCAGTACAACCAAAACAGTGTTAAACTTGAGAGCTTAAATGTAGAAAAGTCAAAAAGCCACTATAGACCTAAAGTCACTCTTTTTGCAAATCATAGAAAAATCGATGAAGATAGAGCAAGATACAGCCAAGGAAGACACCCAGAAGATCGAACCACTACAGGTATTAGCGTCAAACAGCTACTTTTCTCAAACAAAGCACATCAAAACATAAAAATATCAAAACTTCTATATGACTCAAAACAAGAAGGCACAGAAGCCTCAAATGATGAACTCTTGTATGAAGCGATGAGTTTGTATCTGGCTATCAGCAAAGCAAAAGAGCAAAAAGCTATCTTAGCAAGCAAAAAAACCTTCATAAAGAAAAACCTACATTTTGCAAAACAGAGAGTAGATATAAGTGTCAACAACAGAAGTGATATATACCGTTGGCAAACAGAGCTTGCACAGATAAACACCCAGCTTTCCAATGCAAAGCAACAGCTAAAAGAGCTAAAGTACCAACTTTTTATGATGCTTGGAATACAGGAAGACTATGATTTTAAAAAGTATGATACCAACTCCTCTTTTTTTAAACTACTTTCAAATGACGCCATAGAGTATATACAAAAGCAAGAAGTACAAGAACTGTTTTCTAAAATTGCCACAAAGCAGTATCCGGGATTGCAAAAGCTCAAAAAAGCTCTAAATGCAAAGCAAGAGCAAATCACAATGAACAAGAGAGAGTTTTATCTCCCTACACTGGCTTTTGAAGGAAGGTATAAAAAACATATAAGTGAAAAAGGGGCAGGCTCTGATGTTCCAGTGCAATGGAATGATGAAGAGTTTGAAGCGATGATAACACTTAGATTTGACCTGTTTGATTCTTCCTTGAAGGAGATAAGTCTTAAAAAAAGTATGCTAGAGCGACAAAACCTACAGCTATCATATAGTCGCCTAAAAGATGAGATTGATAAAAACCTAAGCACCAGCTACTATTTTTTAGAGCAAGCCTATCAAAATATCCAGTTTGCAAAAGCAGCATATAAGGCTTCACAAAAAAACCTAGACCTAACCCAAGATAGATACAGCCACGACAAAGCAAATATAATCTCTTTATTAGAAGTGCAAAACAACCTTACAACTGCCAAAAGAAACCACACTATGGCAGTTACAGAGTATTTGCAAACCCTAGTTTCAATCTATTTTTTTATAGGCAAAATAGATGTCCTAACAGATCAAAAAACTAAAACAACTCTTGAAAACAAGATAAAAACACATCTCCACAAAGGAGTACAGTAGTGAAGCAGATACTTTTTTTAACCCTTCTTGCAGTTTTATTTACAGCCTGCCAAGACCAAAACTCAAAAGAGACAAACCAGCAGTACAAAAGTGTTTTTGCAACAAAAGCTCTACCGCAAAACAGAGAGCAAAAAAGAGTTATTAGCACAACAGCAACTTCAGATATGCAAGCAAGACTTAGTTTTAAAGTCAAAGGAAGTGTTGTTTACCTAAAGGCTGAGGTAGGAGATTTTATAAAAAAAGACCAACTCATAGCAAAACTTGATGCAGAACCATATAAAACAAAAAAACAGCAACTACAATATGCCCTAAAAGAGGCAGAAGCAAAGCTCTACAACGCCCAAAACAGCTACAAAAGAGTAAAAAAGCTCTATGTTAATGACCATGCTAGTGGTAGTGATTTTGATAGTGCAAAGGCAGCCTTCCAGAGTGCAGAAGCAAAAGTAGAAAATATAAAAAAACAGCTTGAGTATGCCAACTTGCATCTTTCCTACACCAAGCTACACGCACCACATGATGGATATATTTCTAGAAAATTTGTCGAAGAAGATGAAAATGTAGATGCAGGTACACCCATAGTTTTTTTAAGTCAGACACTAATAGATGAAGTGCAGGTACAAATCCCTCAAAACCTCATAAACAGAATTAAGCCTAACCAGAAAGCAGAAGTATTTTTTGATGATTTAGCAAAAAACAGCTTTGATGCAAAGGTGCAAAATATTTCAAAATTTGCTGATGCAGAGTCTAAAACATATATGGTTACATTAAAACTTACAAATCCACCTAAAAGCTTAAAAGCCGGTATGTCAGGGAAAGTACATTTTGATTTTGCAAAAAAAAGAGAAATTTTTTATCTCCCTGCAAGGAGTGTATTAAAAGACAAAAAAGGACATTTTGTCTATCTACTTGAGCCTAAGAAGAAGCACTATGTTGTAAAAAAGCAGTATGTAGAAGTTGGAAAGCTTAGTTCAAAAGGATTTGAGATTGTAAGTGGACTGCCAAAAGATGCATTGGTGGTAAAAGCAGGAATGAGCGAAGTTTTTGAGGATATGAAAGTTCAAATAGTAAATACAGATGAGCTGGGTTTGTAGGTGTTTTGAATGACAAAGTTTAGTTTAGAAAAAAGCATAGTTACAATTGTATTTGCACTTTTGATTATGATTTATGGACTTGTTTCATTTTTTGACCTACCTAGGGCAAAAGATCCCGGATTCACCGTTAGAACTGCAACAGTAGTTACATATTTTCCCGGTGCAAGCGCACAAAGAGTAGAGCAGCTTGTAACAGACAAATTAGAAAAAACCATTCAGCAGATGCCCGAGATAGATAATATCACCTCCACTTCCAAAAGTGGGGTTTCTGTTATTTTTGTAAATATCTTAGATGAGTACTCAAATATGCGCGAAATTTGGGACTCGCTTAGAAGGAAGGTGCAAAAAGGTGCAAGAGAGTTACCGCAAAGTGCTTCACCTCCGATTGTAAATGATGAGTTTGGAGATGTGTTTGGGACTATGATTGCTCTTAGTGGGGATGATTTGAGCTATGAGGAGCTTGAAGATAAGGCAAAAGATACAAGAGATATACTACTAAGACTACAAGATGTTGCCAAAGTCAATCTTCATGGAGTTCAGCCAAAAAGAGTATTTATAAATTTTAAAAACTCCAAACTCACAAAACTGAACATTAGCCCCTCTTATATAAAAAAGATTCTAGAGCAAAAAAATATTGTTTATTCAGGCGGAGAGATAAAAGTAGATACCTCTAGATTTTCTATAGAGCCTACAGGTAACTATGAAAATATAGAGCAAATCAAAAATACACTCATCCCTCTTTCTTCAGATGAGTTTGTTTATCTAAGAGATATTGCTCAAGTTAAAAAAGGGTATGAAGACCCAAGTAGTTATCTTGTAAGAAAAAATGGAGAAAAAACGATTCTGATTGCTATCTCTATGAAAGAAGATGGAGATATCATCCGACTAGGGGAAGAAATAGACCAAAAAATGCAATACATACAAAGCAAACTTCCTCTTGGTACCACTATGGAAAAAGTCTTCAATGAGCCAAAGATAGTTGAAGATATTGTAGGAAATTTTGTTAACAATCTTTTGCAAGCCATGGTGCTTGTTATACTTATTATGCTCTTTTCTTTGGGGCTAAGAACAGGTTTGATTGTAGCTGTCTTAATCCCGATGTCAGTTTTGACCTCTTTTATAATAATGAAAATCTTTGATATCTGGCTTGATCAAGTCTCTCTAGCAGCCCTTATTATCTCTCTTGGTTTATTAGTTGATAGTGCAATTGTTATGAGCGAGGCAATTATGGTGCGGATGCAACAGGGTAAAGATGTTTTTAAAGCGGGCATTGAGAGTGCTAAAGAGCTTAGAATTCCTCTTTTAACCTCTGCTTTAACTACCGCAGCAGCGTTTTTACCTATTTTTCTAGCACAATCAACAACCGGAGAGTATACACGCTCTATTTTTAAAGTTGTAACTATTACGCTTTTGAGTGCGTGGTTTCTTGCTATGACCCTAACCCCGGTCTTGAGCAGGTACTTTATGAAAAAAGAGAAAAGAGAGAGTAATCAACTCATCATTAGCACCTATGAAAAGTTTTTAAAATTTATTCTAAATCACCGCATAAAAACACTAGGGGTTGTTTTAGTTATTTTTGTAGCTTCAATTAAATTAATGGACTACATTCCTAAGATGTTTTTTCCTCCCTCTACAGAAGCAAGCTTCACACTTGAAATGAGGCTTCCAGCAGGTACTGCTATTGAAACAACAAAAGCAGATGTAGAAAAGATTGAAAACTACATAGAGCAAAACTATATGCAAAAAGATGAAAAAGTTGAGAGTATTGTCTCTTTTATCGGAAAGAGTGCCCCTAGGTTTTGGCTCTCCTATGAACAAGAGTTAGCAAGCACGGAGTACGCAACGATACTAGTTAACACAACAAAATATGAGCATATAAACAGTGTTAGAAGAGATATAGAAAGCTTTGCACTAAAAAACTTTCCTGATATGCAAGTAAGCACTGAATCTTTGCAAAATGGTCCCCCTGTAACCCATCCTGTAGAGATTCGCATAAGTGGCGAAGATACAGATGAACTGTTTTCTATAGCTTCAAAAATTAAGCAAAAACTAGCAACGCTAGAAGGGGCAAAAAATATCGCCGATGACTGGGGTATACAAAGCGAAAAGCTTGTTGTTAAGATCGATGAAGCAAAAGCTTTGAAAAATAATATTTCTAATCTTGATATTGCTCTATCATTACAAAGTGCGATGAGCGGATATGAGGTGAGTACTTTTAGAAAGGAGGATGACTTAATTCCCATAGTTTTGAGATTGGATGATAGCTCTAAAGATAATATTGACAAGCTACAAACTATCAGTGTCTACTCTCAAAAAACTGGTCAAAGCGTTCCACTTTCACAAGTAGCATCTATACAAACAGTATATGAGGAAGCAAAAATCATACGACGAGACAGGCAAAAAACTATTACTGTGTTTTCTCAAATTACTGAAGAAGCAAATGCTTTAGAGTTGTTTGAAAAGATTACTCCTTTTATGAAAAAGCTAGAAAAGAACTTTGATTTGGGATATTATTATGAATTTGGTGGAGAGTATGAAGCATCGGGCAGAGCCAATGAATCAATTATTAAAAATATACCTCTTACTTTTATGATTATAATTTTGCTTTTAGTAGCACAGTTTAACTCACTTAAAAAAACTTTGATTATAATGCTTACTATTCCTTTGGGTATTATTGGTGTGCTTGCGGGACTTTGGCTGACAAATTCATATTTTGGCTTTATGACACTACTTGGTATTATATCTTTGAGTGGTATTGTTATAAACAATGCTATTGTTTTATTAGAAAGAATAGAGCTTGAAAGACAAAAGGCAAAAACAGCCTATGAAGGCTTGATTAAAGCTTGCAAAAGCAGGTTTAGACCTATAATGCTTACTACTTTTACTACTATTTTAGGATTGATTCCTTTGTGGTACAGTGGCGGGGTGATGTGGGAACCGATGGCCATTTCTATCATCTTTGGACTGCTCTTTGCTACAGTGCTGACACTTGGGTTCGTACCTGTTTTATATGCTATGATATATGGAGTTAAAAGCAAGGAAAACTGCTAAAACTGATTTTTTTGCATACTAAATCATATAATCATCCTCCCCCAAACCCCCACCCCCACACAAATTCCCACAAATTTTACTCTTTTTCCCTAAAACCTCTTGACTTTGAATTATTTTTTGTATACAATTTCACCTCCTTAAGCAACAGAGCTTAACGGACTTGGCTTTTTCAGAACGAGTTGTTCTAAAAAGTGTGTTTCTTTTTCATTAATATATACAGTCTCTTTAAGAGTCTGCGATCTTTAAAAACCGAGTTGTTCAAACAAACTATGTGCAGGGTTCACGAATATTTCAAGAACTAAATAGTTATATTAAAAATTTGAAGCTTTATACACAATCTTGTGTATAGGTTCAAACACAACATACAAATACGGGTCTAACTAACAAAGAGCTCTCTGCTGAAGAGAACTCAGCGTTAGCGTAGGCATAAATGGCTTCGCCATTTAGCCGTATTTTTTATGGAGAGTTTGATCCTGGCTCAGAGTGAACGCTGGCGGCGTGCCTAACACATGCAAGTCGAGGGGTAACAGGAGAAGCTTGCTTCTTGCTGACGACCGGCGGACGGGTGAGTAATGCATAGCTTACCTGCCCCATAGACGGGAATAGCCACTGGAAACGGTGATTAATACCCGATACTCCCTACGGGGGAAATGGGAACCCTTCACAATGCATAGTTTTTTGCTTTAGAGAGAGCAGAGAGGTTTAGATACAAGAAGCATTTTTGAAGACTTATAAACATAAGTGGAAAAAATGCGACACAGTAGATAAGCCTCTATCCTCTCTCCCTTTGGGTGACTTTATAAACTATCATCTTCATCGTTGTAGATTTTTGACTTACACTAAGTAAGCCTGCAAATCTACGCCTTGAATCTGATGTATCTAATGTCACTAAAGCTTAAAACACTATACATTGTGAAGGGTTTACCGCTATGGGATGGGGCTATGTCCTATCAGCTTGTTGGTGAGGTAAAAGCTCACCAAGGCTATGACGGGTAGCTGGTCTGAGAGGATGATCAGCCACACTGGAACTGAGACACGGTCCAGACTCCTACGGGAGGCAGCAGTGGGGAATATTGCGCAATGGAGGCAACTCTGACGCAGCAACGCCGCGTGGAGGATGACGCATTTCGGTGTGTAAACTCCTTTTAACAAGGAAGATAATGACGGTACTTGTTGAATAAGCACCGGCTAACTCCGTGCCAGCAGCCGCGGTAATACGGAGGGTGC
>CAZAFM010000002.1:0-42163 GCA_964484395.1 uncultured Campylobacterales bacterium
AGAAGCGATTGTTATACAGGGCGTGCAATCTTATGCAGAAGGTTTTAGGGGTCGTCATGAAGGAGAGGTAAATAATCCTAATGGTGTGATTAATATGAAAATACATAATGTATTTATAGCAGCACTAGGTGAAGATATTCAATATTATTCTGCCCTTGTTCGTTCTCTTGATAGCTCATTAGGAAATATGCTCGAAAAAATGGCTATTAATATTGCTCGATTATCTTTCGAGGTGAAAAATAGTGTTAAAGGACACTTGTACCCAGAACAAACTTCTAAAATAGCGGAATTTTTGGAAGCATACAAAAATAGTAATAATCCTCTCAAGCCATCCATAGAGCACTTTGAAGAAATAAGAAAAATTCAACCTGCACAGAATTCAAGCACAGAAACAAAAACGCATGTTAGTGATTACTACTTGATTGATGAAAAAACAAATACACACCATCTAATTGAGCTAAAAATTGGCGGTGATTTAGACAATAAAAAAGCTAGATCAGAAAAAGAAGCAATTTTTGAGCAATTTGCTATTTTGTCCAATTCTCTTGATAGTAGTGCTAGAATAAAAGCACATTTTGCAACTGCATATAATAGATTTGGTGAAGATAATGAATGGAGACAGGGTAGGGTATTGCAATTTTTTTCAAAGGAAGAACTTCTAATTGGGAAAGACTTTTGGAATTTTGTATGTAAATCCGATAATGGATACAATTTAGTTTTGGAAGTTTATAGAAAAAACGCCCACTATATTACAGACGCACTAGAGGAAGTAAAAAAAATTTATATGAATTAGGTAAGATTAGTAGCAATGCAGACATTAATAAAATGGCCAGGTGGCAAAACGCAAGAGTTTAGGTATATTAGTAATCTAATACCTAGTTTTGAAAGGTATATAGAGCCTTTTTTCGGTGGTGGAGGCATATATTTTCAGCTCGAGCCAAATAAAGCAATGATTAATGACATATGCGAAGAACTCATACATTTTTATTCATTAATAAAATGTGAAAAAAAAAGAGAGGAATTTAAAAAAGAGCTGTATGAATATGTTGACAACTGGGAGAAAATATCAACATATGTTGATATTTTTGAGAATGAACTAATAAACCTATATAAAATTTTTAAAGACAATAAAATTACAAAGACACAACTAGGGCATGAGGTTAATTCGATTATAATAAGAAATGAAGATAAGTTCAATGGATTATTTTCACATTTTTTTTGCTTAGATGAGAGCAATCTTCTTAACAATATAATTAAAAATTTAATTTCGAAAATTCAAAGAATGAAAAAAATAGAAGAAGAAAGGGATGAATTGCCAGATGTAGACATACATAAGAATATAGAGACGGCTTTTAGGAGTGGATTTTATATGCATTTTCGTGATGTCATGAATTACGAAGGTAATAGATATCAAATGACACTACCAAAAAAAATTGCTAATTACTATTTTGTAAGAGAGTTTTGCTATGGTTCAATGTTTAGGTTTAATTCAAGTGGTCACTTTAACATTCCATATGGCGGAATTGCTTACAATAGTAAAGATTTTCGAAAAAAAGTAGATTATATTTTTAGCAACGAAGTCATAAAAATGCTAGGAAATACATCTATTTCTAATAAAGACTTTGAGACTTTTTTAAGGGAAAATCATTTTTCAAACAAAGATTTTATTTTTATTGACCCTCCATATGATAGTGATTTTAGTGATTATGAAAAAAAGAAATTTGGTAAAAATGACCAATTAAGACTTGCCGATTGCTTGTCAACTATAAAAGCTAACTTTATTTTGATTATAAAAAATACAGATTTTATTTTTAATCTTTATAAAAATATGAAAAATATTAAAATTGATAGTTTTGAAAAAAGTTATTTGTACAATGTAAAAGGAAGAAATAATAGAGATGTAGAGCATCTGATTATTTATAATTTTTAACATGAGAGATATAATTAACACTGTTGTTCATGGAGATTGTGTAGAGGAGTTGAAAAAAATAGATAACAACTCTATTGATTTAATTTTTGCTGATCCTCCTTATTATTTGCAGCTACCAAAGAAAAAAAGATTAAAAAGAGCTAATGGTACCGAAATAATTCCAGTAGATAGTGATTGGGATAAGTTTGATAGCTATGAAGATTATGATGGATTTACAAATCAATGGATTTCTGAGTGCCAAAGAGTGGTTAAGCCTAGTGGATCGATTTGGGTTATGGGTATGTACCATAATATTTTTAGAGTAGGTACAATAATGCAAAATTTAGGGTTGTGGTTTCTTAATGATATTATATGGGTAAAAACCGACGCTCTTCCAAATTTGAATGGAAGAAGATTTACTAATAGTCATGAAACATTGATTTGGGCTGTCAAAAATAAAGAGTGTACAAGTTATTTTTTCAACTATGAGTTAATGAAAAAAATGAATGGTGGAAAGCAAATGAAAGATACTGATTGGATTTTTGGATTATGTAGAGGAAAAGAGAGAATAAAAGATGAGAATGGAATTAAAATTCATCCAACTCAAAAGCCATTAAAGCTTATCCAGCAAGTTTTGTTAGCTTCAAGTAAAAAAGGTGATTTAGTCCTAGACCCCTTTTTTGGAACTGGCACTACAGGGGTGGTTGCGAAAGCTCTAGAAAGGGATTGGATAGGAATAGAGAAGGAGAAAAAATATGTTGATATCGCAAATAAAAGAATTTCAGAATATAAAAGATATTAAAAAAGTTAACTTTCACAAATTAGCTTTTTGATAAACTTCCAAAAATCAACACAGTAGGTAAAAAATATGTCAAAAGAGTTTGTTTTTACTTCAGAGTCCGTTACAGAAGGGCATCCAGATAAGATGGCAGATCAGATAAGTGATGCGATACTAGACTACATTATAGAGAGAGACCCACTTGCAAGAGTAGCGTGTGAGACTATGCTATCAAATGGTTTTTGCATCATAGCAGGGGAGATAAATACCGAGACTTATGCTCCTTTACAAAATATAGCAAGAGATGTGATACGAGATATAGGCTATACAGATGCACTTTTTGGGTTTGACTATAGAAGTGCAGGCGTGCTAAATGGCGTAGGAGAGCAAAGTGCTGATATAAACCGCGGAGTTGATAGGGCTGATGGAGAGGTAGGGGCAGGTGATCAAGGATTGATGTTTGGATATGCTTGCTCTGAGACTGATGTGCTTATGCCACTTCCTATATATCTAGCACATAAGCTTACAGAGGAGCTTGCATCTGCAAGAAAGAGTGGAAATCTCCCATTTTTGCGCCCAGATGGGAAGGCTCAAGTAAGTATAAAATATAAAGATGGTATACCAGTTAGTGTAGAGTCCATAGTGGTATCTACTCAGCACGCACCTGAGGTGTCATACGAAAAGCTAAAGGATGCAGTTATAGAGGAGATAATCTACAAGATAGTTCCAAATGATTTGATATCCAATAACATAACTTATCACATAAATCCAACAGGTAGATTTGTTATTGGTGGACCTCAAGGGGATTGTGGGCTTACTGGTAGAAAAGTGATAGTTGATACTTATGGAGGCTCATGCCCACATGGCGGAGGTGCTTTTAGTGGAAAAGACCCTAGTAAAGTCGATAGAAGTGCAGCTTATATGGCAAGATATATAGCCAAAAACCTAGTAGCCTCAGGAGTGCTCTCAAGAGCTACTGTGCAACTAGCATATGCAATTGGTGTAGTAGAGCCTATATCTGTGATGCTAGACTCACATGGAACCTCAAAAATCGCAGAAGAAAAAATAGAAAAGTGCATAAGAGATGTTTT
The DNA here is from genome assembly GCA_964484395.1 of uncultured Campylobacterales bacterium. Taxonomy (GTDB): domain Bacteria; phylum Campylobacterota; class Campylobacteria; order Campylobacterales; family CAZAFM01; genus CAZAFM01. The sequence continues at coordinate 3,779 of CAZAFM010000002.1, forward strand.
TAAACTAACACCAAGAGGAATTATAGAATCCCTAGAGCTTATTAGACCAATATATAGAAAGACCGCTAGTTATGGGCATTTTGGCAGGGAACTTCCAGAGTTTAGTTGGGAGAAGCTTGATAAAGTAGATGAAATTAAAGAGTATTTAGGGGTTTAGATTAATCCTCATTTTATTATTTATTTGGAATAATACCCCGTACTCAAAAAACAAGGAGAGTTTATGGCTGTTTATATTAATGATACTTGCATAGCTTGTGGAGCGTGTATTGATGAGTGCCCTGTAGAGGCTATTGTAGATGATGATGATAATCCAAATGCGGATGGGACATACTATGTATATCCAGATAAGTGTGTAGAGTGTGTAGGCTACCATGATGAGCCAGCATGTGCGGCTTCGTGCCCAACTGATGGCTGTATCGTATGGGATGCTTGTGTAGAGGGTATGGCTTGTAGAGAAGATGTAACTACAAGAGACAGATCTGAGCCTTGTGTAAACTAACCCCTTAAGCTGAAGCTTTTTGCTTCAGCTTTCTACATTTTTTAAACCTTTTTTAACATTCATTTAGATACAATTGCGAACTTTTTTAACCCACAAACACAATTTAATACATTTTAGGGAGATTTTATGGAGAGAACACTATCTATTATCAAGCCTGATGCAGTCAAAAAAGGCGTTATAGGCAAAATTCTTGATAGATTTGAGAGTAATGGACTAAAGATAGCTGCAACTAAGAAAGTTTGGCTAAGCAGAGCAGAAGCAAAAGAGTTTTATGCAGTACATAAAGAGAGACCTTTTTTTGGTGAGCTAGTTGACTTTATGGTTAGTGGTCCTGTTGTTGTATCAGTTCTTGAAGGTGAAAATGCTGTTACTAAAAACAGAGACCTAATGGGAGCTACAAACCCAAAAGAGGCAGCTTCTGGTACTATTAGGGCTGATTTTGCAGAGAGTATAGATGCAAATGCAGTTCATGGAAGTGATAGCTTAGAGAATGCACAAAAAGAGATTTCTTTCTTTTTTGCTGGATGTGAGATATACTAAAACTTGAAAGTAGAGTTTAAAAAGATAGCTAAAACTCCCAAAGAGTTTGAAGCTAACTACCTAGATGAAGGTTCAAGCCTCATCTTTAAAGGTAGTTTTTTAAAAAAGAGCTCAGGACTTGTAAAGATAGAGGGTAGTTTGAGCGGTACTCTTAGCAAGGCTTGTGATATTTGTGCTGAGGATGTAGGACTTGAGCTATATGAAGAGATAAAGCTCTATGCTAGCCAAGAACTCTACAGTGGAGATGATTCTATAGATGTTATAGAGTTTGAGGACTCAGAGCTTGACTTTGATGTTTTGCTTCAAAGTGAGATTGAGTCTATTAGAAGTGATTATTTTAGATGTAAAAATTGCATAAAAGGAGAATAAAATGGCAGTACCAAAAAGACGCGTTAGTAAAACAAGAGGCGCAAAAAGAAGAACTCACTACAAGTTAACACTTGCAAAACCTATAAAAGATAGTGATGGAACATGGAGAATGCCTCATAGAGTAAACAAATTTACTGGTGAGTATAAATAGTTAAATAATGACAAAAGTTGCACTTGATTGTCTTGGCGGAGATCATGGGTCAACTCCGCTTATAGAAGGCGCTATTGCTGCTTTAAAAGAGAAAAGCAATGTAGAGCTTTTTTTAGTTGGAGATGAGGAGGAGTTAAAAATCTCTATCCCTCAAAAACTAAGAGATAGATGCCAGATTATACATACTGATGAATTTATAAATATGGATGCTCCCTCCACTGAGGCTTTGCGAAGAAAAGATAGCTCTATATATATCTGCATGGAGCTTTTAAGAGAGAAGAGAGTAGATGCAGTAGTCTCTGCTGGACATAGTGGTGCAACCATGAGCTTAGCAACACTTAGAGTTGGAAGGATTGAGGGAATTACTCGTCCTGCTATAGCTACTTTTCTACCTCAGATTGATGGAAGTCGTGCTCTTTTGCTTGATGCTGGTGCAAATATGGACTGCAAGGCTGAACATCTGGTGCAGTTCGCAATACTTGGGAGAGAATATGCAAAAGACATCATCAAAAAAGAGAACCCAAGAGTAGGGCTATTATCAATTGGATCTGAAAAAAGCAAAGGTGATGAGCTTACCAAAGATACTTATGAGATGCTTGAGGGTAGTGAGGGTTTTATAGGAAATGTTGAGGGAAATGACCTCTTTGGAGCTAAAGTTGATGTTATTGTTTGTGATGGATTTGTAGGTAATGTAGTGCTCAAAACTGGTGAAGGAACTGGTGAAGCTATAGGAGCTATTATAAAACAAAAAACCAAGAAATCCCCCTTTGCTATCATAGGTGCTATGCTTATGAAAAAAATCTTCAAAGAGCTAAAAAAAGATATAGACTACGCAGAGTATGGTGGAGCACCTCTGCTTGGGGTAAATGGTTGTGTTATCATAGGACATGGAAAAAGCAACTCAAAAGCTATCAAAAACGCAATCTTTCAAGCCTGCACAGTTGTAAACTCTGGATATGTTGCTCATGCCAAAAGTAAGGTGCAGTAGTTGCCAGAAGTTTACGCTTCTCTTAAATCTATAGGTGCTTTTGTTCCTCCATATACTCTAAAAAATAGTGAGCTTGAAAAGATGGTTGACACCACTGATGAGTGGATTACTAAAAGAACAGGAATAAAAACTCGCCATATAGCAAAAAATCAAGATTGTAGTGATATGGCTGTAGAGGCTGCAAAAAAAGCAATAGATAGAGCAACAACAGACAAAAAAGAGATAGACCTCATTATATGTGCTACCATCTCTCCGGATTATCTCTGTATGCCTTCAACAGCATCTGTTATAGGTGATAAGCTTGGACTTAATGGAGTTCCCGCTTTTGATATAAGTGCTGCTTGTAGTGGGTTTATATATCTACTCTCCATTGCAAAAGCGTTCATAGAGTCAAAAACATACAAAAATATCCTAATAATAGGTGCTGAGAAGCTCAGTGCCATAGTTGACTACGAAGATAGAGCAACTTGTGTACTTTTTGGTGATGGGGCTGGGGCTGCTATTATTGGAGTAACTGAGGATAAAAACAAGTCTATTTTAGATGTAAACATTGCAAGTGATGGCAAGTATTGGGATTTTTTAGTTACGCCTGGATGCGGAAGTAAAAACCCTGCAAGCACAAAGGTGCTTGAAAAAAAAGAGAACTTTATGAAAATGAAGGGAAATGAGACATTTAAGCTTGCAGTTAAGACTCTCTCAAATGATGTTAATGAGATACTTGCAAAAAACTCTATATCTTCAAGTGAGGTAGATTACTTCATACCCCATCAAGCAAACTTAAGAATAATAAAAGCTGTTGGTGATCTTCTTGATTTTGATGAGAAACAAATAGTTACGACAGTACAAAAGTACGGAAACACCTCATCAGCCTCAATACCTATGGCAATAGAAGATACTTATAATCAAGGAAAGCTCAAGGGAGGAGAACTCCTACTACTAGATGCTTTTGGTGGAGGGCTTACTTGGGGTAGCTCTCTTCTATACTTCAACCCTAACGGTTAAAAAGCACCCCAATACCCACTCTATCTATAGCTCTATCATAGTCCACCAAACTCTCACCATAGCCACTAAAATATCGTAAATAGAGATAGAATGTACTAAGAGGATAGGAGTAATCAAGAGTTAAGTTTCCCCTGTTTTGTTCAAAGTTTAGGTTGTTTTGGAGAGCTATTCCAAACTCATGTTTATAATAAGGGATAGTAACCTCAAATCTTCCACTTCCTAAATAATCTGTAATATTTGGATTATCATCACCCTTTGGGTCGCCTGGATAGGACTTTTTCTTCTCAGGTATTCTATACCATCCTGTTAGCTTAAAGTCTATCTCTCTAAAGCCAAAGTTAACTTCTGCCAAAAGTCTATCCCAGCTTCTGCTATTCTTCACATTTCCACCATTTGATTGATGGATATATCCTGCTTTGTATGATTTAAAATCTAACCCAAAAAACTCTCTGTCTATTGGAGATTCATAATATATCTCAGGTGCATAATTACTCTCTCTAAAGGGTCTTGAGTCATCACTATCATATACTTGCCAATATGAGTTCTGTGTATAGGCTAGGTATATATCTCCTTGGCTTCCAAGTACATCTGGTAAGATGTTTTTTTTGAAACTAATCTGAAACTGCGCTTCACTCTGTAGCCTATTTGGTATGTTTTGTGTAGAGTAGGTTACTGGAAGTATGTAGTTTTTCTTATAAGTTTCTAACCAAAAAAGCCTTGTAAGTAGGTCATCATGGTTATCTTCAGCACTTTTTGTGATATGGAGTAGCTCTTTTTTCTGTTTTTCTAGTAGGAGCTCTATATCTTTTTGGTTTTTTACATTTAGTGTCTGGCTTCTTAGGTCTATGACACTGTCTTTTAAGCTAACATTATCATCTACTATAAGTGTTATAGTCACCTCTTTAGCGTAGAGACTTATGGTGAGTATGGATAAGAGTAGAAGAGGGAGTCTCATCGGTTAAGCAGGTCTTTTAGACTCTTTTGTGGATTTTTACCTTCTATGATTTCAAAGACCTCATTAGCTATAGGGGTATAGAGTGAGTGTTTTTTAGCTAGCTCTACAACTGCCTTAGTGGTATAAACCCCTTCAGCCACCTCCCCTAGGCTTTTTAGTATGTCATCTAAAGATGTGCTTTTAGCTAGCATAAGCCCAACTCTAAAGTTTCTTGATAGGTCTGAGTTAGCCGTCAAAAAGAGGTCTCCTGAGCCACTAAGTCCTAAAAAAGTCTCAGCCCTTCCACCAAAAAACTCTCCAAACCTAGCTATCTCAACTAGCCCCCTAGAAGTAAGTGCAGCTCTTGCATTTAGCCCAAGCCTAAGCCCCTCACATATTCCAGATGCAATTGCTATGATGTTTTTGTAAGCACCTGCTATCTCACCACCAGTTATATCATCACTAAAGTAGGGTTTGATAAAAGGTGGGAATGATTTTGCAAAATCTTCTGACTTCTGTCTGTTTTTGGAAAAAATAGTTAGAGCTGTTGGTAGTCCTCTTTCAACCTCTTTTGCAAAAGAGGGTCCACTTAAAAAAGCAAGCCTCTCTTCATCAATTACTCTTCTTGCTATTACATCTAAAAACTCAAGAGTAGTAGAGTCTATTCCTTTGGAGGCTATGACAAAAAACACATCTCTATTTTTGCAGTTTTCTAACCACTCTCTTAACACTTGTGCAGATATAGCAACTATGACTACCTCTGCATTAAAAGCCTCTTTAAGCTCTACTTGATTAAACCCATCTAGCTCTCTTCTACTTGTGATGGTTGTTTGGTTTGTGATAGAAAAAGCCTTGTATAAAGCTCTCCCCCAAGCCCCACCTCCAATAATAGCTATCTTCACTCTGCTAGCTTATCTTTTAGTAAGGCATTTACTGCTTGCGGATTTGCACCTTTTAGGTTTTTCATGACTTGTCCTACAAAAAATCCTATAAGCTTATCTTTTCCTGCTCTATACTGCTCTACTTGAGCTGGGTTTGCAGCTACTACTTCATCTATTATTTTAAGAATTGCAGAGTCATCATTTACCTGCTTTAGTCCTAGTTTCTCTATTGCTTCATCTACCTCTATATCCTCACTAAAGAGGTGATCTAGTATCTCTTTTGCACCTTTTCCGCTGATGGTTTTATCATCTATTCTTGCAACTATGGTTGAAAGTTTTTTAGGGGTGATAGGACACTCAGTAAGGCTCATTCCATTTTTAAGCCTACCAAAAAGCTCCACACATAGCCAGTTAGCTGCATTTTGAGGTTTGATTTTCTCTTCTAGCATCTCTTCAAAAAAGAGTGCGCTTTCTACTTCATTAGTAATCGTAATAGCATCATCCTCTTTTATGCCAAGTGCTACGAATCTCTCTCTTTTACTATCTGGAAGTTCTGGGATGTTTTGGGCTTCTTCTAGTAGTTTAGTAGGTATCTCTACAGGAAGAAGGTCTGGGTCTGGGAAGTAGCGATAGTCACTACTCTCTTCTTTGCTTCTCATAGACTTGGTAATCCCCCTATCCGTATCAAAAAGCCTAGTCTCTTGAACAACCTCTTGTTCATACACTCCTCTCTCCCAAGCCTCTATCTGTCTTTCTACCTCGTAGTTTATGGCTTTTTGGATAAATCTAAAACTATTTAGGTTCTTAATCTCAACTCTAGTGTATAGCTTCTCATCACCTTTTGGACGGATAGATATATTTGCATCACATCTAAAAGAGCCTTCTTGCATATTTGCATCTGAAATATCTAGATATCTAACTATCGCATGAAGTTTCTTTAGATATGCAGTTGCCTCTTCAGGGCTTCTTAAATCTGGCTCACTTACTATCTCTAAGAGTGGAGTTCCGGCTCTATTTAGGTCTACATGACTTACATCTTCATGGTGGATGTTTTTACCAGCATCTTCTTCTAGGTGCGCTCTTGTGATACCTACTCTTTTATGCTCTCCACTCCCTAGGTCAATGATTAAGTGACCATCACTAACTATAGGTATCTCAAACTGTGATATTTGATATGCCTTTGGAAGGTCTGGGTAGAAGTAGTTTTTTCTTGCAAAGATTGAGTTTTGATTGACTTTAGCATCAACTGCATATCCAAATGAGGCTGCTTTTTTAACCACCTCTTTGTTTAGCACAGGCAGAGCACCAGGAAGTGCTAGGCAGGTTGGGCATACATTTTTGTTTGGCTCTTCTCCAAAGCTTGTTGCACATGAACAAAAAATCTTTGTTTTTGTATTTAACTGGGCGTGAACCTCTAGCCCTATAACTGTTTCAAACATTGTTTATTCCTCTCTATTAAGCCGTTATTTTTGTTTTTATTTTAGCTAAATTTTAAGAAAAGTTTCCTAAACCCAAAACTCGCAGAGATGGAACAATAGTTGCTTTTTAACTTGCAATGAAATTAGATTAAAGGATCGAAAATGTTAAAGTCACTATGGTCCGGTGTCAGCGGTATGCAGGCACACCAAATAGCACTTGATGTAGAAGGTAATAACATCTCAAATGTTAATACAACAGGTTTTAAGTACTCTAGAGCAAACTTTGCAGATATGCTTTCACAAACAAAACGAATAGCAACATCTCCGCAATCAAGCAGAGGTGGTCAAAACGAGCTAGCAATTGGACTAGGAACACAGATAAACTCAACTCAGAAGATATTCCTCCAAGGCTCAATACAATCAACTGATAAAAACACAGATATGGCAATCCAAGGAGATGGGTTTTTTATGGTGAGTGCAGATGCTGGGAGCACATATAGATATACTAGGTCAGGGGATTTTACCTTTGATGCTAATGGAAATCTTGTAGATAATAATGGTTATGTGGTTCAAGGCTGGCTAAAAGAGATAAGTTCTGATAGTGATGCTTGTGAGGGTGAAGATTTGTTTACTAAAGTAGATAGCTCAGGTCCTACACAAAACATACAGATAGACCCAGGGCTAACCCTGCCTGCCAAATCTACTGGAGAGATACAGCTAAAAGCTAACCTAACCTCTGGGGATACTGTAGAGCAGATGGAGTGTATATATGAACTAGATTCAAGTGCATCAACATCAGCAGATGGAAGTAATATGAGGTATGATAGTAATGGTGAGCCAACTCAGTTAGCAGAGGACTTTGGAGTTCTTTTTAATGATGATGGAGAGGCTTTTAATCTAACAGCAGGTCAGGGTATATGGATGAGCTATAACACAGCTCAAGTAACTGCTGCAAATCCAGTCGCAGCTGGTGACCCTGGTCCTGGAACTATTACTTTTGAACTGAGTGATGGTTCAAATTATGATATAAACTACAACCTAAGTGATGCTACAGCTACTGCTACAGATAATGCAAATACCATAGCAACAGCTATAAACCAAAGATCAGAGCATACTGGTATAGAGGCAGTTGTAACTGGAGCTGGTAGCGATACGCTTCAACTTATAAACTACAATGATGATACTATAGGTAAATCAAAAAATATTAGAGTTGAACCTGGTGCAACAGCTTCATCAGGCTTCGATGCTGCTGGGCAAGAAGACATTACAGCATATAGGTACAATTATACAGATGCTCCAAATGCAGACTCTGCAAGTGGACAGTTTAAGACTACTGAGGATTTAAGAGCTCTAGTTCAACAAGATGCAAATATAGAAAAGAGCGGAACTTATGTAGAATCAGCAGCCTCTGTTCAGGTTACTGTAAATGATGCAGGTAGATTTGAGATAAAAAACCAAGATGATGGTGATACTAGTGCTGATTCTCTAAGGTTAGCAGTGACTGCTTATAGTGATACCAATGTTAGTGCAAATACTAGGTTTACAAGTACATTTGCTGCTCTGAATGCTTCACTAAGTGAGGACTCATTTTTGACAACCACGGCTATAAATGCAGCTAGCCATTATACTAGTATAGAGGTGTTTGACTCACTTGGGTCTAAGCATGTTATGGAGTTTGAGTTTAGGAAAACAGGAAGCTCTGAGTGGAGCTGGAGGTCAGTAGTTCCAGAGCCCGGAGTAATCACAGGACATCCAGATACTAAAAACAATGTTTATGAAAACGGGACTGTGACATTTAACAATGATGGATCACTAAGAGGCTTTAATCCGCCAACACTTCAGTATGACCCACAAAATGGCTCCAAGGCTCCTCAGCTTATACGGCTTGAGTGGGGAACTAGTGGAAAGTATGATGGCTTGACAAGTGTTGATATGCCCTCATCAACTGAGAATATAAAACAGAATGGATTTGGTGCAGGTGATTTATTGCAGATAAGAACTGATGCTACAGGGACGCTTCTTGGAAGTTTTAGTAATGGTAAAACAGTGGGGCTTGCTCAAGTTGCAATGGCAAAGTTTGCTAATAATGCTGGACTTCAGAGTGAAGGAAATAACCACTTCTCTCAATCAGCCAATAGTGGTGATCCAATAGTAGGAGAAGCAGCAACTAGCGGTAGAGGCGAGATAGCAGCAGCAAGTCTTGAGATGAGTAATGTTGACCTATCACGAAGTCTAACACAACTAATAGTTGTCCAAAGAGGTTTTCAAGCAAACTCTAAAACAGTAACCACTTCAGATCAAGTATTAAACACCTTGCTAGGTCTAAAACAGTAATAGCTGATGGACTTTCTGCAAGTCATTGAAAATGGAACTTGTGAGGAGTGTGAAAGAGCTCTAGCAAAACGCCTAGAGCTTAACTCCTCTTTTTTCAAAAAACACTACAAAAAAGTTTACCCCCTTCTAACAAGAGAGCCATCAAACTACCAACTATATGTAGGTGAAGATGGTATTAACATCTACAACCTAGTAAACAAGAACTTTGTCTACCCTAAAAAAGAAGGGAAACACACATTTGTAGATATATCAAAGCAGTTTGCCACAAATCCTCTAAACAATCCTCTATGGAGACTTTCAAACAATGACATCTACATAAACAAGATGGAGATAGAGAAGTTTGAGCAAAGTGGTGCTATACAAAATAGAGTAGTTGAGATGGGGTTAAGAAATGAAGACCTTCATAAAGGAATCTTACATCTTCCTTCAAATATGCTTCCAGTAACCTCTCTATTTGGGCTAGGAGGTGGGCTTTATTTAGAGTATCTACAAAACTCATTTGAGTATATTCACTCACTTCTTGTTTTTGAAGAGAGTTATGATTTTTTTCGTATATCGTGCTGTTTTGTTGACTATCCTGCACTATTTAAGAGAATGGGGAGTGAATCTCTCTATTTTTTTGTTGAGGATATCATTGATAGGAAGCTTATAAAAAGCTTTTTTACAAAAAGGCGTTTAACATCTAATTATATAAGACTTGAGCTTACTCTATATAGCACTCCTAAGATAGAAGAGGTAAAAAAAATAGTTAGACTTGAGCAGTACTCAAACTCAAGAGGTTGGGGAACATATGAAGATGAGATGATAGGTGTTAGAAACTCAAAAAGAAATATGAGTATTAAAGATGGAAAACTAAAATATCCAACACTTGCACATCCAAAAAAGCTAAACTACCCTATATGTGTTGTAGGAAATGGTCCAAGCCTTGATGATCTTATACCTTTTTTACAAAAAAACAAAAACAGTATGATAATTATCTCTTGTGGAACAGCCCTAAAACCTTTACGAAACAATGGAATAAAACCAGACTTTCAGCTTGAGATTGAGAGGCTTCCTTTTTTAAAAAAGATATTAGAAGATTCTGAAATTGAAGATATTCCAATTATTGGAGCAAATATAGTTGATAGCTCTACTCTTGAAGCTTCAAAAGAGGCTTATGTGTTTATGCGAGGCTCTTCTGCTCCTACCTATCTTAAAAAACCAAAATTCACTCTTGAGCATAGCTATCCATTTGTAGGAAATGCTGGACTTGCTTTTGCTTTGGAGTTTGCTTCTTCAATCTATTTAGTTGGGCTAGATATGGGGTATAAAAAGGGTAGAAGCAAACATGCAAAAAACTCATTTTATGGGGATGAGGACAACTTACTTCCAAAAGACGCTGTAGAGACTAAAGGAAACTTTAGTGATGATATATACTCAACTCCACTCTTCTCTCTATCAAGAGAGATGGCAGAACTAGCCATTATGCTATCAAAGAACAAAAATGTATACAACCTAAGTGATGGGGCGTATATAAAGGGAGCTAAACCACAAAAAGAGTTATTAACTCTAAAAAAAATAGATAAAGAAGCTGCAGTTAAAAAACTAAAGAGCTCTTTTAGTAATGATAGAAATATGGTAAAAGAGATAGAAGAGGAGTTTGAAAAGAAGAGCTTTAAAGAGTATAGAGAGGGGCTTTTTAAAATACTAAATAGACCTATAAATAGTAAAAGGGAGCTCTATATAGTTCTAGATGATGCATATACTTTTATAGAGAATTATAAAGCTAAAAACAGAGCTTTTGGGATACTTCTAAATGGTAGTACAAACCACATACTTTTGAGTATTTTTGTAGTTCTTATGCATATTAAAAGAGATGATATAGGATTTATCTATTCAAGACTTATTAAGATTTTTGAGGATGGATTTGAACTTTTTGAGTCAAAATACTTTTTTTCCTCTATGTTTGCAAAAATGGAACAGTAATTGCTGAACTTAAGAAAATACTCAAAGGATAGAGAATGAGAAATGGATTTTTTGCACTTGCTCTTGCAGGAATGATGGTTTCAGGATGTGCACATCAAAAGCAGTCAAATATGGATGCCTCTCAATCACCCGCTCAGCCACAAGCACCACAACATGCACCAGGGGATGAGATAAATGTGGCACCAGGTGTTATACCTAATGCTCCTATTTTAAATGAAGCTCAGATGATTGAAATCACTGCAGTAGGTATGGGAGTAGCTCCAGAGTCTACTATCTCACCAGCTCAAGCTTTAGCACTAGCTAAAAGAGCAGCAATTGTTGATGGCTACAGACAACTAGGTGAAAAAATGTATGGTATTAAAGTAAATGCTAAAGAGACAGTAAAAGATATGATTATGAGAAACTCAGTTGTTAGAACCAGAGTTTTTGCAGTAATCAAAAATGCAGAAGTTATAGAGACAGCTTTTAAAGATGGACTTTGTCAAGTTCAGATGGAGCTAAAGCTAGATGCTGAAAGATGGAGATATATTCTAACTGGTAGAAAATAAATTGAACCATATTTTGTCCAAAACTCTACTTCTTGGGGTTTTGGGTCTTTTTTTTACTGCTTGTAGCCCTAAGATAACTACACTTGATTCAACTTCATACTTTATGGTGATGAAAACAGAAACTATAAGGTTTGCAGATAGTGGCTTTATCAAAAAAACAGCAAATGATGGATACTACATAGAGCTTTTTAGTGCTGGAAATGCACTGTTTTGGCTTCTTTTAGAAGATGGTAAGGTGTGTAGTGAAGATGGATGCATAACGCAAAAAAACTTCATAGACAGTGAACTCTCAGAGTACTATCCAGAAAGCATCTTAAAAAATATCATCTCAAAAAAGCCTATTTTTGACTCTACAAATCTTATAAAAACTCCAAATGGCTTTAGACAAAAACTCAAAAAGAGAAGTAGCTATGATATTAACTATGAAGTAACTAAAAATAGTGTATATTTCAAAGATAATCTAAATGGAATACTTCTAAATTTTAAGGAGCTTCATTGAAGTATGTAGGAGCACATGTAAGTGCAAGTGGTGGAGTTGAGAATACTCCACTTAGGGCTAAAAATATAGGGGCTAAAGCTTTTGCACTTTTTAGCAAAAATCAACGCCAATGGGGAGGTAAACCTTTAAGTGAAAAAAACATTGATGAGTTTAAAAAAAACATAAAAATAGCTGGTATAGAGCCAAAGCACATACTTCCTCACGATAGCTACCTTATAAATCTAGGCCATCCAGATAAGCAGAAACTTCAAAAAAGTCGTGAGGCGTTTATAGATGAGGTGCAAAGATGTGAGCTTTTAGGGCTGGATAGGTTGAATTTTCATCCCGGAAGTCATCTAAGAGAGATGAGTGAGGATGATTGTATTAAGCTTGTAGCTGAGTCTATAAACCTAGCCTTGCAAAAAAGCAGGGGTGTGAGTATGGTTATAGAAAACACAGCAGGACAAGGTAGTAATATTGGCTATAGATTTGAGCATCTAGCCAAAATTATAGAGCTAAGTGATGATAAATCGCGCATGGGGGTATGTATAGATACCTGTCATATGTTCGTTGCAGGGTATGATATAAGAGATAGGGAGAGTTATGAAAAAAGCTTTTCTCTGTTTGATAGTGTAGTTGGGTTTGAGTATCTAAAAGGTATGCACTTAAATGACTCAAAAGTCCCCTTTGCCTCCAAAAAGGATCGTCACCATAGTATTGGGAAGGGTGAGATAGGGTGTGAGGCTTTTAAGCTCATAATGAATGACCCTAGAATGGATGATATACCCTTAATACTTGAAACCATAGATGACACTATTTGGGATAAAGAGATAGAGATGCTCTATGGGTTTATAAGCTGACTTCATATACATAATGATACCAAATCTAGACTTGGTCGGTTTATAAGGTAGTTTTACCTCTTTAGGTGATATACTTTACTCAAAAAAAGGTTATACTACTTTGCAATACATCATCGATTTTTTGGAAAAACCCAATATAGAAGATACAGAAGTCTACAAACATCTAAAAGCCCAAAAAGATGAAGCACTAATTTTGAGACATATGCTAAAGGAGTATCTATCTGCTAATGAAGACTGCTCTGTTTTTGATATTCTAAACTCAGTTTTTGATAGTAAAAACTACTCATACCTAAACAAGCTAACACTTATTAAAAACCTCATGGAGTTAGGCTGGATATCACAAAACAGCTTTTTGCATCTAAAGGTAAATGAGATAAGCTCCCTTGAGCTTCTAAATACCTCTGTAAGCCTATCTCCGACTTTTTTACGCCTACTTGAAGAGGGAAATGTAGATGTAGTTCTACCTGAAGTAAAGCCATATAGTGACCATCTAGAGTATCTGCAAGATCAGTTCTTAAGAATAGAGCTTCACAGGAAGATTTCTACACTAAAGTCAAGCTATACGCAAAACTCTCCCTTTGTCTCACGCGTTAGAAGTGAGCTAAAGTTGGTTGAGAAGAGGATAAGTGAGAGGCTAAATATCACAAAAGACAAACCTGATATACTACATTTTTTTAAAGAAAACACACTTCAGGAGTGTGAGCAGACTGTATTTTTAGCACTGCTAAAAGAGGAATATTCAGGAAGTGATGACTCTTTAAGAGAGATGAATGCCTTGATTGATCTAATAAGTAGTGATGAAATAGATAGGATAAAAAACAGAGGTTTTTTGGATGAGCACTCAAAGCTTATAGAAAAAGGCTTGATTGATTATGATGAGATTCTCACCCCTTTTGGTGGGATAGTTAGGAATTTTTTCATACCAGAAGAGATACTCCAAAAAATAGTCCATCCGCAAAAAAAGAAGAAAAAGCAGAGAATTAGACTTGATACACTAGTAAAAGAGCAAGATATATTTGAGTTTATCACACCAAAAAAAGACCTTGATAGTGTAATACTCCATCCAAAAACTAGAGAGAGGCTGGATGCATTACTAAAACAGCTAGATAGTAGTGTGCTAAATCGCCTAAAAGAGTGGGGAATTATAGATAAAAAAAGAGACCTAAATGCAAGGATAATCCTATATGGACCACCAGGAACAGGAAAGACGCTAACTGCTATCTCACTTGCTAAATCTATGAAAAAGCAGGTGCTTAGCTTTGATTGCTCAAACATCCTCTCTATGTATGTAGGTGAGAGTGAGAAGAATGTAAGAAAGATTTTTGATACATACAAGGACATAGCCAAAAAGATAAAAAATGAACCAGTTTTGCTTCTAAATGAGGCAGATCAGTTTCTTAGCTCAAGAACTGTAAATACAAGCGGTAGTGCTGATAAGATGCATAATCAGATGCAAAATATCTTCTTAGAGCAGATTGAGAAGTTTGAGGGAGTGCTAATTGCTACTACAAACCTACTTGAGACTATTGACCCGGCATTTTCAAGAAGGTTTAACTACAAGATAGAGTTTACAAAACCAAACAGAGCTCAAAGAGAGCTACTTTGGGAGAAGTTTTTACCAAAAAACGCAATGTATGCAGAAGATTTTGATATGTCTAAACTTGCAGATTTTACACTAACAGGTGGACAGATAGAGCTAATAGTCAAAAACTGTGCTTTAAGAGTTGCTAGTAAGGATAATCCTCTTTTTAAAGAAGATGATTTTATTGAAGAGATTCAAAGAGAGCAAAATAGCACTTTTGATAGTGAGAAAATGATGGGTTTTTTATAAAAACATAAAGAACTCTCTAATTGGGTAGATACTACACATCGCAGTGAAGTATCTACATAGATTATCTTTTAAATATACACTAATCTCAGTGTTTTCATCTACAACTTAGACTACATTTTATGCGTGTTACTTTTTTAAACAATTTCTATTATTTTATACTTCATACTCTATATTTAGATTTTGATAAAGAGTTTTTAATAATTTTTTGATATAGTTTTCTTTAACAATCTTAGATAAGTTTATCTAATATAAAAGCATTAAATCTATTAAGGAGAGGTAGATGACTCATATAGAGACCGCACATCCGTATTTTGGGGTGTTTGTGTTTTTTGTACTCACTTTTGGTGCATTTTTCGCAACACTTCTTTTGACAAGATTTATCAGTGGAAAGCTAGCTAGAAAAGATACTGAGAAGTTAAAACTAGCTATGTATGAGTGTGGTCCTGAACCCACGAAACAACCAAACAAAGTTTCGGTTCAGTGGTATATGCTCGCACTTCTATTTATTATATTTGATGTGGAGATTATATTTATGTTTCCTTGGGCTGTTGATTTTAAGATACTTGGTTGGTTTGGATTTGCAGCTATGTTTATATTTTTACTACTACTAACTATTGGTTTTGTATATGAGTGGAAGAAAGGAGCACTAGAATGGCGCAGCATAAAATAAACTACTTTAAAGACAGTGGGCTACCAGTTGTTTTAACAACAGTAGATCACCTCCTTAATTGGGGTAGAAGTAACTCTTTGTGGGCATTAACCTATGGGCTTGCTTGCTGTGCTATTGAGATGATGGCAAGTGGTGCTAGTAGATATGACTTTGATAGGTTTGGTACTATCTTTAGAGCTAGTCCTAGACAATCAGACCTCTTAATTCTCTCAGGTACTCTTACAAAAAAGCACGCTGAGTTCTTAAGAAGACTCTATGATCAAATGCCAGATCCTAAGTGGGTTATCAGTATGGGAAGTTGTGCAAATACAGGTGGTATGTTTAATACCTATGCAACAGTTCAAGGTGTTGATAGGATAGTTCCTGTTGATATATATCTTCCTGGATGTGCTCCTAGACCTGAATCACTTCAGTATGCAGTTATGATGCTTCAAAGAAAGATAAGAAGTCAAAAAGCTTCAAAAAGAGCTCCAGAAAAGAGGTTTGTCTAATGAGAGAGTTTAAGCCAAAAGATAATGTTCAAAAAAAGTCATACTACACTGATAGGTTTTGGGTTGCACCAAAGGTTCCTAGAGAGAAGCCAGAAGATAGTGAGGTTTTTAGAAGTAATCTTGAAGAGATAAAGTCAATTGTATCCATAAAAGATGCTTTTATAGAGCTTGGAAATCTTGTGCTTATAGTTGAGCACCAAGAGCTTCACTCTTGCATAAAAGCTCTAAAAGAGAGACTAAAATATGATATTCTAACAGAAATGAGTGCAATTGACTATTTAGCTAAATGTGATGGTTTTGAGCTTTTTTATCAAATGCTAAATATACAAAAAGCAAAGAGAGTAAGAGTTAAGTGCTTTTTGCCAAAAAATCATGCAGGAGAGAGTGTAAGTGATCTTTTTAGATCTGCTGATTGGGCTGAGCGAGAGTGTTATGATATGTTTGGAATAAGATTCAACAATCATCCACATCTAAAGCGAATCCTTATGCCTGATGATTGGGAAGGTCATCCACTACTTAAAAGCTACCCACTTCATGGAGATGATTTTGCTCAGTGGTATGAGGTGGATAAGATATTTGGAAAAGAGCATAGAGAGCTTATTGGACCAGAAAATAGAGATGGCGCATTAATAGATAGATATGATACGCATAGATTTGCTAGGATTGGTCATGAAGTTCCTTTTGGAGAGGATATTAGTGAGGGTGAGCCTGATACTGAGATAAGGTATTATGAGGATAAGAGACCTCCATTACTACCTGATTACAAGCCTGAAAACTCAAAACAGCTAAAAGTTAGAAAGTAGGGGAGAATATGCAACAACCAAATAGACTTGAACCCTTTTATGAAAATATAAATTTTGATAGAGTTGATAACACTATGGTTGTCAACTTCGGTCCTCAACACCCTTCAGCCCATGGTCAGCTAAGACTAATGCTAGAGCTTGAGGGTGAGCAGGTTATAAAAGCTTATCCAGATATTGGTTATCTTCACAGAGGTATGGAGAAGATGGCTGAAAATATGATTTATAATGAGTTCCTACCTACTACTGATAGGATGGATTATATTGCAGCTAGCTCTAACAACTACGCCTTTGCTTTAGGAGTTGAGAGGTTACTTGGAATAGAAAATGATATACCAAGACGAGCTAAGATAATAAGAACCATGCTTTTGGAGCTAAATAGAATAGCATCTCACCTTTTTTGGCTTGCTACTCATGCACTTGATGTTGGGGCTATGAGTGTTTTTCTTTTTTGCTTTAGAGAGAGGGAGTTTGTGCTTGATCTTATGGAGGACTATTGTGGAGCTAGGCTTACACACTCTGCAGTAAGAATCGGTGGAGTTCCACTAGATCTTCCTGAAGGGTGGACTAACCAGCTTAGAGACTACTTGGATAAGTTTCCTGAAGCTATTGCTGATTATGAAGGGTTATTAGATCAAAACCGTATCTGGAGAATGAGACTTGATGGAGTTGGTATTTTAACTCCTGATGACGCTAAGAACTGGGCGTGTTCGGGTATTATGCTAAGAGGAAGTGGTATTAAGTGGGATATTAGAAAAGAGGAGCCTTATGAGCTATATGATGAACTTGATTTTGAGGTTCCAGTAACTGATACTTGTGATAGTTATGGTAGATATAAGCTCTACTTAGAAGAGATGAGGCAATCTACAGATATTCTCTATCAGCTTTTAGATATGTATAGTGAAAGTGAGCCTGGACTTATGGCACATGCTCCAAAATATATATCAGCTACTAAAGAGGATATGATGACT
The DNA here is from genome assembly GCA_964484395.1 of uncultured Campylobacterales bacterium. Lineage (GTDB taxonomy): Bacteria > Campylobacterota > Campylobacteria > Campylobacterales > CAZAFM01 > CAZAFM01. The sequence continues at coordinate 21,509 of CAZAFM010000002.1, forward strand.
CAAAACTACTCTTTAATGCAACACTTTGTACTTGTTACTCAAGGTATGAGACCACCTATTGGAGAGGTTTATGCACCTACTGAGTCTCCTAAGGGAGAGCTTGGGTTTTTTATAAGAAGTGAGGGAGAGCCATATCCATATAGGCTAAAAGTTAGAGCACCTAGCTTTTATCACACTGGACTTTTAAACGACCTTCTACCAGGACACTATTTGGCTGATGTTGTAACAATTATCGGTACTACAAATATTGTCTTTGGTGAAGTAGATAGATAGGAGTTGATGATGAAAAGGTTTGATCTTAGACATCTTAAGAGTGATTTTGAAGAGAGAATGAAAGAGCTTTTAAGTCGTGACCTAAAGGACGGTGAAGTTGGTATTTTTATGTTTGAAATTGGTGATTTTACGCCTGTGCAAAAAAGTGCTGATACTATCAAAGAGCTAGGTCATGAGCTTCTAAACTCTTTAAAATTCAACGAAGTTGACTGGACTATAGTTGTAAGGAAGTGCGCTTGAGTGCATTTTTGTTTACTGCTTGGAAAGATCAAGTAATAGATAATAGAGGCAAGCCAAAGGAGTCTTGGGAGGAGTGTTCTTTCAAGCTACCAGCTGACTTTTACGGAGGTACTAAATCTAAAGCCTTTGTAGGTTGGGATGGATTTGCCATTTTTGATGATAGTGTAGATGTTATCAAGCTCCTAAAAGAGTATGCTCTGCAGTATCAAAACTACTCAGAAGCCTGTGGAAGATGTGCTCCTGGAAGATGGGGTGGACAGGTTTTGCATGATGTGCTTGATAAAGTAGCTAGAGGAGAGGGTCAAAGAAGTGATCTTGATCAGCTCAAAAGCTCTTGTAATATGATGAAAGAGACTAGTAAATGCGAGATAGGTAGGACTGTTCCTATCTCTATACTTAAAGCTTTGGAGTATTTTAATGATGAATTTGAAAAAGCAATCTCCTCTAAAGCTCCAAGTAGTGGATATGAGAAGGATAGTAGCTTTTTTAAAGCAAAAGTAACAGCACCTTGTATTGATGCTTGCCCTGCTCATGTTGATATACCAGCATATATTGAGGGTGTGAGGGATTTAAGATATGATGACTCTTTGAGGGCAACTAGAAAAACAATGCCTTTAGCTCATACTTGTGGAAGAGTGTGTCCGCATCCTTGTGAGAGTGAGTGTAGACGAGAAAACCTAGATAGTGCTATTTCTATTATGGAGTTAAAAAGAATTGGGGCTGATTATGAGGATGAGTTTGATAAAAAGTGGCTCCATCCACAAGAACAAAAACCAAGTAATGGAAAAAAAGTAGCAGTTATAGGTTCAGGTCCTGCTGGTCTAACGGGAGCATATTACTTAGCGCTTGAAGGTGTAGAGTGTGATGTATATGAAGAGCTTCCAGTTCTAGGTGGTGAAGTAGCAGTTGGAGTTCCAGAATATCGAATGCCTATAGGAAAGTACAATGAAGATATAGAGCTTGTAAAATCAGTTGGTGTGAACTTTATCACAAATACAAAAGTAGATGCTGAGATGATGAGAGAGCTTGAGAGGAAGTATGATGCAATACTCATAGCCACTGGCACAAGACTGTCTAAAAAAGTTAGAGCAGAGGGTGAAGACCCAAGCTTGGAGGGCTACTGGCCTGCTATTCCTTTTTTAGATCAGATAAATCTACATGACAAATACGGAATAGGTGAAGCAGTTGATTTAACCGGAAAAACTATAGTGTGTGTAGGTGGTGGTTTTACATCCATGGATGTTGTTAGATGCTCTATTAGAGCAGGAGCTAAAAGAGTAGTTATGCTCTATAGAAGAGATGAGAAAACCATCATCAAAAACACCTCTTATGAAGAGTATCATGAAGCTGTAGAAGAGGGTGTTGAGTTTGTTTTTCAGAGTGCTATAAAAAAGATAAATAGCTCAAATGGAAAGATTGATAGTGTAACTTGTGCAATGTATGAGATGGTCTATCCAGAGGATGGAGGAAGACCTCAGCTTGTTGAGCTAGAAGGGCATGACTACACTATGGAAGTAGACTTCGTGATACCTGCAGTCTCCCAAGATGCTGATCTCTCTCATATCCCGCAAGAATGGGAGATAGAGCTAACTAGCTGGAATACAATCAAAACTGATGGAAGAACTTACGCTACAAACAGAGCTGGAATATTTGCAGCAGGTGATTGCGAGTATGGTCCTATGACTATTGTAAATGCTGTAGGTCAGGCTAAGAGGGCTGCCTCAGTTATGGCTAGATATCTTCAAAGTGGAGAGCTCACTCTTAGTGATGAAGAGATTATGGAAGACAACCTAAGAAAACTCAGAGTTTATGACAAAAATGAAGTAGTTAGAGGATGGCTAAAAGGGCTTTCTAGAGAAGAGAGTGAGAAGCTTGCAGTAGAGATTAGAAAAGATAATAACCAAGAGGTAAACTTTGGTCTAACAAAAGAGCAAGCCATAGATGAAGCAAATAGATGCATGAGATGCTACTATATTGCGATGGTTGAGGTGTAGTATGGAGAAGTTTTCTTTTGTAATAAACAATGAACCTATAGTAGCAACAAAAGGGCAGACTATCCTAGAAGCGGCAAGAGAAGCTGGAATCTATATACCTACACTATGCTACTTACCAAAGCTAGAGCCTATCTCATCATGTCGATTATGTGTGGTTGAAGTTGAAGGACAAGATGGGTTTGTACTTAGCTGTCAAACTCCAGCAATTGAAGGAATAGAGGTTAGGGTAGATAGTGAAGCACTAAAAGAGTATAGGACTCAGATAATGAAGTTTTACTGCATAAACCACCCACTTGAATGCGGAGTGTGTGATCAAAGTGGTGAGTGCGGTTTGCAAAATATGACTTTAGAGCTTGGAGTAGATAATCAAGAGTTTATGGCAAAAGAGAAGAAGAGAGATTTGAGTGATTGGGGGCTTTTGCAGTATGATGAGAGTCTATGTATCTTGTGTGAACGATGTGTTCATACTTGTAATGAGATAATAGGTGATGATGCTATCAAAATCTCTTATGGTGGCTACTCTTCAAAGATAGTTCCTTATAATGGCGAGAGCTTGGAGTGTAGTGATTGTGGTGAGTGTGCTGAGGTCTGTCCTGTAGGAGCGATTATTGTCAAAGACTTTCAGTATAGCTCAAATGCGTGGGAGTTAGATAAGATAGATTCAACTTGTGCTCATTGCTCAAATGGATGCTATATAGAGTATGAAGTAAAGCAAGAGGGTACACTTAATAAAGATAGTTATAAAATCTACAGAACTGCATCTGATGCAGATTTCTCATATCTCTGCGGTGCAGGTAGATTTGGCTATGACTTTGAGAATAGAGCCTCTAAAGATAGTTCAGCTTTTAGTAACGCTCTAGAAGCCTTCAAAAAAGCAGATACTATAGCCTTTGATAGCTATATCACTAATGAAGAAGCTTTGATTTTACAAAAACTAAAAGAGAAGCTAGGAGTTAAGCTAGTAAACAAAGATGCACTAGCCTATCAAAACTTCTTAAAAGAGTTTAGCTTAAAATCTAAAAAAAGCCTATATGATGGGGATTTAGAAGATATAAAAAGATCAGGTCTAGTAGTTCAAGTAGGTTCAAGAAGTAGGGATAATCACCCTGGAATTAGATACGCTATAAATGAAGCTATAAAAAAGCAAGGAGCCCTCTTTGTTGATTGTCACCCAGTAGAAGATACTGAGATAGAGAAGTCACTGCATATCAAATATGAAGCAGGTTGCGAAGAAGCCCTCATAGCACTTATTGCAAAAGCAGTAGTTTCAAAAGATAGTAGCACTCAGAGCTTTTTTGACGCACTTGATGTTGGATATTTGCAGGCTGAAGCCAATATATCTGAAAAAGAGATAGAAAGAGTAGAAAAAGAGTATAAAAAAAGAACTCACAAAACCCTAATAATAGGCTCTGACCTCTACACTCACAAAAGATCAAAAAACATAGCCAAACTAGTAGGTCTTATAGAAGCAAATAGTGACTTTAAAGTAATACTAATACCAACCTCTACTAACACTCTTGGAGTATCATTAATATGTGATTTAGACAAAGAAGAGGGAAGCTATACTGTAGGTTATAATGTAGAAGGAGACTTCAAACTCTCCTCTTTAGGAGATGGTGAGCTTGATATGCCAGCTCTAAATCAACAAGAGGGAACATTTACTAATATAGACAAAAGAGTAGTAAAACTAAACCCCGCCCTACCATATAGTGGATATGAGCTAAATGATATAGCAAAAGCTCTAGGTTTAACTAACAAACACACTATAGATTATACAAAAGAGCTTCCAGAAGCTAAGGGGTATAAATCTATAGAGTTTGACCAACTTCCTAACTCATTTTTAAATAATGGAAAAGAGGATAGAGGATATCTACTACAAAACATAGATTGCCCAAGTGAAGAAAACTCCTCAATAGAGCCAATAGAAGAGCTAGAAGAGTATAATGGAACAATTATATATCTATCAAACCCAATACTGCAGTTTAATAGATATACGGCAAAGGCTAGTACACTTAAAGGCGGTGGTGATATACTAAGAGCCTCAAAACAGTTTATGGTAGCTGCAAAACTTCAGAGTGAAGGAGTTGTAAGACTTGAAGGTGAAGGTGTAAAAAGAGAGATAAGGTTAGAGGTTGATGACTCTTTAAAAGGAACTATCGCTCTTTTTCCACATTTTGATGATCCAAGTTTAGATGGAGAGTATAAGTACAAAAGAGTAGAAATTACAAATTTATCGGTGGGTAGAGATGAGTAAAGTTACAATTCATATTGATGGAAGACCAATAGAGTGCAATGAGGGTGAGTATGTCCTTGATGTTGCAAGAGGTGAGGGGATATTTATTCCAGCTATATGCTATCTAAATAGATGTTCTCCAAGTCTAGCTTGCAGGATATGTATGGTAGAGAGTGATGGTAAGAGTGTGTATGCATGTAATGCAAAAGCAAAAGATGGCATGAATATTACAGTATCTACTCCTGAGATTGAGGAGGAGAGACGAAATATTATGGAAGTGTATGACATTAACCATCCTCTTCAGTGTGGAGTATGTGATCAAAGTGGTGAGTGTGAGCTTCAAAACTACACTCTAGAGATGGGAGTAGAAACCCAAAACTTTAGCATTCAAGACACTGCTAGACCAACAAAGGAGTGGAGTGATTTTATTACTTATGACTCATCGTTGTGTATAGTATGTGAGAGATGTACTACAGTCTGTAAAGATATGGTAGGTGACATGGCTCTAAAAACCATACCTAGGGGTGGTGAGCAACTAGATAAAGGACTAAAAGAGACTCTTAGTAAAGATCTCTTTGCTATGTGGAATAAGATGCAAAAGTCCATAATAGGTCCTGTAAGTGGTGAGCGTTTGGAGTGTAGTGATTGTGGTGAGTGCATATCTGTATGTCCTGTGGGAGCTATTAGTAGTAGTGGTTTTAGCTACAGCTCAAACGCGTGGGAGCTAGAGAAAACACCTAGTGCTTGTGCGCACTGCTCTATAGCATGCTTGCTAAACTATGAGACAAAACACACTTCAGTAAGTAATAGTAGACCTAAAATCTATAGGGTAACTAATGATTTTGCCTTTCAATCTCTTTGCGGTGCAGGTAGATTTGGCTATGACTTTGAGAATAGAGCCTCTAAAGATAGTTCAGCTTTTAGTAACGCTCTAGAAGCCTTCAAAAAAGCAGATACTATAGCCTTTGATAGCTATATCACTAATGAAGAAGCTTTGATTTTACAAAAACTAAAAGAGAAGCTAGGAGTTAAGCTAGTAAACAAAGATGCACTAGCCTATCAAAACTTCTTAAAAGAGTTTAGCTTAAAATCTAAAAAAAGCCTATATAGTGCCTCTTTAGAAGATGTTTATAATGCAGATTTCACAGTAGTAGTTGGTTCAAACCTTAAAAGTGATGCGCCAATACTTAAATATGCACTAAATAACTCTTTGAAAATCAACAAGGCTGCTAGTGCTTATTTTCACACCTTAAAAGACGCACAAATAGAATCAACCTCTAAAAATCTCTCCTCTTTTACCTATCTGCCAAACCAAGAGGAGAAGCTACTCTATCTTCTTGCAGATTCATTCATAGAGGAAGATAGAAAGCCAACTGAGCTAAAAGAGCAAACAGATAAGTTTAAATCTAAAAAAATAAAGCAGACAGAAGAGAAGATAAAAGAGAAGATAAAAGAGGTAGTAGAGGTAGATGGTGAGAGTAAAGAGGTAGAAAAAGTAGTCGAAAAAACTATCACAAAAGAGGTAGAGTACATTCACAACTCCCTACTTGATACCCTAAATATTTCTCATACTGACTTTGCTACCTTACTATCTACATTGAGTAAAAAAGAGAACAAAACCCTAATAATAGGCTCTGACCTCTACACTCACAAAAGATCAAAAAACATAGCCAAACTAGTAGGTCTTATAGAAGCAAATAGTGACTTTAAAGTAATACTAATACCAACCTCTACTAACACTCTTGGAGTATCATTAATATGTGATTTAGACAAAGAAGAGGGAAGCTATACTGTAGGTTATAATGTAGAAGGAGACTTCAAACTCTCCTCTTTAGGAGATGGTGAGCTTGATATGCCAGCTCTAAATCAACAAGAGGGAACATTTACTAATATAGACAAAAGAGTAGTAAAACTAAACCCCGCCCTACCATATAGTGGATATGAGCTAAATGATATAGCAAAAGCTCTAGGTTTAACTAACAAACACACTATAGATTATACAAAAGAGCTTCCAGAAGCTAAGGGGTATAAATCTATAGAGTTTGACCAACTTCCTAACTCATTTTTAAATAATGGAAAAGAGGATAGAGGATATCTACTACAAAACATAGATTGCCCAAGTGAAGAAAACTCCTCAATAGAGCCAATAGAAGAGCTAGAAGAGTATAATGGAACAATTATATATCTATCAAACCCAATACTGCAGTTTAATAGGTATACGGCAAAGGCTAGTGAGCTTAGTAGTGAACTATATCTATCTATCTCAAAGACTCTTGCAGAGGAGCTTGGTGTAGAGAGTAAAGATGTGCTAACCCTAAGTAGTGAGGGCGGCAGTATAAGTTTAGAGTGTGTAGTAGATAGCTCTCTTGTTAATAGTGCGGTTTTAGTTCCAGATTTTATTCAATCTAAAGATATTGATACTCTTTTTAAACAGAGTAGATATATCAAAGCAGACATAAGGAAGGTGTGATGGAAGGTTACATAATTGGTACAATAATCAAAGTCTTAATAATCCTACTTGTCTTTTCAGCAGTTGCTGGATTTTTGACATATATGGAGAGGAAAGTATTGGCATTTATGCAAAGAAGGTTAGGACCTACTGTTGTTGGACCCTTTGGTGTGCTTCAGATACTAGCTGATGGTATAAAGCTAGCTACAAAAGAGGATATAGTTCCTCAGAATGCTTTAAAACCTGTCTTCTTGTTTGCTCCAATTATTACAGCAGCTACAGCATTTATTGCGATGGCACCTATTCCATTCTTCCCTGAGTTTGAGATGTTTGGAATTACGGTTAGACCTATTGTTGCTGATATTAATGTGGCTTTACTTTTTGTTTTTGGTGTAGCTGCAGTTGGTATTTATGGGATTTTACTAGGTGGTTTGGCATCTAATAACAAATGGTCACTTCTTGGAGCTGCTAGGGCTACTATTCAGCTTCTTAGCTTTGAGATTATCTCAGGATTATCAATTTTGGCTCCAATTATGATTATAGGCTCACTCTCATTGATTGACATCAATAATCATCAAGATGGTGGGATTTTCTCTTGGCTTATATGGCAACAGCCTGTTGCATTTATCCTATTCCTAATAGCTGGGTATGCTGAGACAAATAGGACTCCATTTGACCTTCTTGAGCATGAAGCTGAGATTATTGCAGGGTATGGAACTGAGTACTCTGGGATGAGATGGGGTATGTTTTTTATAGGGGAGTATGCAAACCTTATAACATTAGCATTTTTAGCCAGCCTCATATTTTTGGGTGGGTTTAACCCTCTTTGGTTTATTCCTGGAGGTATAGCAATACTTCTTAAGGTTTTCTTTTTCTTGTTTTTGTTTATGTGGGTAAGGGCTGCATGGCCACACATAAGACCAGATCAGCTTATGTGGTTGTGCTGGAAGGTGCTAATGCCAATAGCTTTGGTGAATATACTAATAACTGGCCTAGTGCTGATGATATAAGGAGAGATTGATGAGTATAGAGTATAAGCACATAGATATAAACCCTTCTCCTAAAAAGCCATGGCAGCAGTTCATGCAGGTTATGAGTAGAACCTTTAAAAGAGAGCTTTTTGTAGGATTGGGGATTGTTTTTAGAGAGATGGTAAAAAGAGGCAACTCACACGCAACGCAGTATCCAAAAGAGAAGCTTCCTATAAGTCCAAGATATAGAGCTATACATGAGCTACTAAGACTATTAGAGAGTGGACATGAGAGATGCATTGGGTGTGGACTTTGCGAGAAGATATGTATAAGTAACTGTATCAGAATGGACACTCACAAGGGTGAGGATGGAAGGAAAAAGATTAGTGAATATACAATTAACTTTGGTAGGTGTATTTTTTGTGGTTACTGTGCTGAGGTTTGCCCAGAGCTTGCTATTGTTCATGGTGGGAGATATGAAAATGCAAGTGAGCAAAGAGCGCACTTTGGACTTAAAGAGGATATGTTAACACCAATTGATATGTTTAAAAACGGTTCACAAAAAGAGTTCCCTGGATTTGGTGCACCAAGTCCTGATGCTGATTCTAGAATCAAAAAAACGCCACTGGCATACTAAGGATTGAAATATGTATGAAACTATAGCTTTTTATATTTTTGGAGCCCTCAGTGCAGCGATGTTCTTGATGACGGTCACTACCAAAAATGTCATTTACGCCTTAAGTACACTTGCTGCTGGAATGATTTTTATATCAGCTTTTTTCTTTCTTTTAGATGCTGAGTTTTTAGGGGTTGTTCAGATAGTCGTCTATACAGGAGCTGTTATGGCACTATATGCATTTGGTATGATGTTTTTTGATACTATCAAAGATGTTGATGAAAAGGTAGAAAATCCAAGGCAACTCTTCTTATATACTGGTCTTTCAGCTCTTATGATTGTACTTATCTTTTCAGCACCTATTATTGGTGATAATCTAATTACGCAAAATCCTATACCTGAAGATATGGGAAATATTGAAGCTATTGGACTTGTGATTTTTACTAAGTATCTAGTTCCTTTTGAGCTTGCAGCTGTGATGCTTCTAGTGGCTATGATTGCTGGTATTATCTTGGCTGGTAAAAAGATGGATCAGAGTCTTACACTAATGTGTGAAGAGGATGAGAACATAGAAAAAGATGACTACATCAAGGTTAAAAAACACAAAGGAGCAGCTAAATGATAACACTTCATCACTACCTCTTTTTGAGCGCACTCCTCTTTTTTATAGGGGTGTTTGGAGTTCTAAGAAGAAAAAACTTACTGCTGCTCTTTTTTGCAACAGAGATTATGCTAAATGCGGTAAATATAGGCTTTGTAGCACTATCTCACTATATGTTTGACTTAACTGGGCAGATTTTTGCGTTTTTCATCATTGCGGTTGCTGCTTCTGAAGTTGCTGTTGGTTTGGGACTTGTCATACTCTGGTATAAGAGAAAAGGCACACTAGACCTAGATACTCTAAAAAGCATGAACGGATAAAGGATAGATATGGAGTTACTAGTATATATTGCACTTTTTTCACCACTCCTAGGAGCGATAATAGCGGGTGCTTTTGGTACAAGACCTAAAATAACAGCACTAGGTGTGATAAACTCAGCGCTTTTAGGTCTATCTTTTGTATCTACGCTTATTCTTTTTATTTTTGTGGTGCAGGGTTTTAAGTTTGAGACGGTACTTTTTGAGTGGATAGCAACTGGAGGTCTATATATTCCTTTTGGATTTGTAGTTGATCAAGTAAGTGGAACTATGATGCTTGTAGTAACTCTTGTTTCTACATGTGTTCATATCTACTCAATTGGATATATGGAGCATGACAAAGGCTACAACAGATATTTCTCATATTTATCGGCATTTGTTTTTTCAATGATGGTTCTTGTTATGAGTGATAACTTCGCGGGACTATTTATAGGCTGGGAAGGTGTTGGTCTTTGCTCTTGGCTTCTTATAGGTCACTGGTATGATAGGGATAGTGCATCTTGGGCTGCAAATGAAGCGTTTATTATGAACCGTGTGGCTGACCTTGGGATGCTTTTTGGTATGTTTATCATCTACTGGACATTTGGAACACTACAGTATAATGAGGTTTTTGCTCAAGTAGATGGGGCAAATGGTTATGTGTTAACCTTAATAGCAGTTTTCTTGTTTATTGGTGCTATGGGTAAATCAGCTCAGTTTCCTTTTCATACATGGCTTGCTGATGCGATGGAGGGTCCAACTCCAGTCTCAGCACTAATCCACGCCGCTACTATGGTAACAGCTGGTGTTTACTTAGTTATAAGATCATTTGAGATATTTGCTCTAACACCTGAGGTGTCTATGTTTATCGCCTATCTTGGAGCATTTGTTGCTATATTTGCAGCATCTATGGCATTAGTAAATGATGATTTAAAAAGAATTATTGCTTATTCAACTCTTTCACAGTTAGGATATATGTTTGTGGCAGCTGGAATAGGTGCATACTGGATAGCGCTTTTCCACCTTATGACTCATGCATTTTTCAAATCCCTTCTTTTCTTAGGAGCTGGAAATGTAATGCATGCTATGCATGATAAGCTTGATATAAAAAAGATGGGACAACTATATAAGCCTATGAGATGGACAGCTATTTTGATGATTATAGCTTCACTTGCCCTTGCTGGTATCTATCCATTTGCAGGCTTCTTCTCAAAAGATTTGATACTTGAAGAGGCATTTACTGGAAGCCACTTTATACTGTGGTTAATCCTTTGGGTTGCTGCTGGTATGACGGCATTTTATAGTTTTAGACTTATTATGCTTGTCTTCTTTGGTGGTAAAAACCACAATGACCATCCACATGAAGCACACAACTATGTACTTTGGGCGATGGTACCACTTGCAGTCTTGGCAGTTATTGCAGGCTTTTTTCAGCATCCATTTTTTGAGTATGTGCAAAAGGTGCTACCGGGCAATCGTAATATGATAGATAGTACGACCTTTGCTGTACTTGTAGCTCTGGCTCTTACTATGGGTGTTGGTGGTACACTCATAGCCATATTTAAGTACAAAAAACCATACAATAATGACAAGCCTAGAGGCTTCTTATATAGACTGTTAAAAAATCAGTACTACATACCATCTTTTTATGAAGAGAGTATTACAAAGCCATACTTTAGGCTATCAAGATTTGCTTGGAAAGAGATTGATATGAGGATTGTGGATGCTACGGTTGACTTTATTGCTACTTTTATCTACAGAAGCGGTGACAAAGCAAGGGTTATGCAAAGTGGTAATCTTTCACTGATGTTAAGATGGATGGCTTTAGGTCTAATATTTATCTTAATACTTGCATACACATTTAGGTAAGGAGAGTAGAGAATGGAATTTATTTTATCTATATTGATATTTTTTCCGATGGTAGCGGGACTTCTTGGGCTTATTATTAGAGAGCACACAAGGACTTACGCTATTGTGGTTGCAGCCATTGAGTTTATACTCTCTTTAGTTCTATGGGCTAGGTTTGATAGTAGTAACCCTGGGATGCAGTTTATTGAGAAGTTACCACTAGTTCCTGATTTTGGTATTAACTACTTTGTGGGTGTTGATGGTATATCTCTGTTTTTAGTTGTACTTACTACATTTATTACTCTTCTTGGGATTATAGGGCTTAGCGAAAAAAGACAGATTAAAAACCTTGTGATAACACTACTCTTTTTAGAGAGTATCATGGTAGGTGTCTTTTTAGCACTTGATGCAATACTCTTTTATATATTCTGGGAGCTTTCACTTGTGCCAATGCTCTATATTATAGGTGCATGGGGTAGTGGTAGAAGAATATACGCAGCTATTAAGTTCTTCTTGTATACTTTTACAGGTTCTCTTATAATGCTAGTAGGTATGCTTGTAGTTGCATATAAATACTATCTAGCTACTGGAATGTGGAGCTTTAGTATACTTGATTGGCATATGCTTATACTTCCATTTGACCTTCAGTGGTGGTTGTTTTTGGCGTTTTTTATTGGGCTTGCGGTCAAAGTTCCTATGTTTCCATTTCATACATGGCTACCATATGCGCATGGTCAAGCACCAACTATAGGTTCAGTCATACTAGCAGCAGTTCTCCTTAAGATGGGTACATACGGTTTTGTGCGTCTCTCCTTGCCAATGTTTCCAGATGCAGCAGTAGCTTTTATTATGCCAGTGGCAATATTGTCACTGATAATGATAATCTACACTGCACTCATAGCATTTGCACAAGAGGATATGAAGCAGGTTATTGCTTATAGTTCTATCTCTCATATGGGTGTTATTATGATAGGTATATTTGCTCTAAATGTAGAAGGGATTACTGGGTCTATATTTTTTATGCTCTCTCACGGTATAGTTAGTGCAGCCCTGTTTATGCTAGTTGGGGTGATATATGACCGGCGAAAAACCAAACTTATGAGTGAGTTTGGAGGACTTGCAACATCAATGCCAATGTTTGCTACTATGTTTGGACTAATGCTTATGGCTTCAGTTGGACTTCCTTTGACTATGGGGTTTGTGGGTGAGTTCTTAAGTTTACTTGGTTTTTATCAAATATCTCCTTTTATGACTATCTTAGCAGGGACTAGTATCATACTTGGAGCAGTCTATATGCTTCATTTATATAGGAAGTCATTTTTTGGGAAGCTAACAAATGATGCTAATAAAAACCTAAAAGACCTAAATAAGAATGAGCTAATGGCTTTAGTGCCGATGGCTTTAGTTGTTATCTGGCTTGGTATCTATCCAAAACCAGTTCTATCTCCAATTGATACAAGCGTAAAATCGCTTGTTGATTTGATGGAGAAAAAATCCATAACAGTTGAAGCAAAAGAGACACTGTTAAAAGCTAAAGTGGAGGTGAAGTAATGGATTTTGTAAATATATCTATTGAAGCACTAAATATGCCTTCACTATACCCTGTTATGGTGACTATAGTGGGTGCACTTGTGATTTTGGGGATTGATCTTTTTAGTAAAAACACTTCTAGAAGCTTCTATACAATACTTACTATTGTGTTTTTACTACTAGATGTAGGTGTTGTCATATCTTATAGTGGCGGACTTAGAGGCTTTTTTGATGTGATGCTCTTAGATGGTTTGTCTATTTTGTCGCAGGTTATAATGCTTATAGCCTCAGCTCTGTTTATCTTACTAGCCCTAACTTCTAAGAGATATCATGAGTACTCATATCCTGAGTACTATGCACTCTTTTTGTTTATGATAGCAGGTTTTCAGTTTATGGTTAGCTCAGATAACCTTATACTGATATTCTTAGGACTTGAGACAGCAAGTCTCTCACTATATGCTATTATTGCTATGCATAATAGAACTTCAGCCTTTGAAGCAGCTATTAAGTACTTTACTATGGGTGCAATGGCTGCAGGCTTATATGCCTTTGGCTCTATGATATTGTATGGAGTTAGTGGAACTGTTGAGATATACAAAATAGCAGAGGCAGTAGCCCTAAATGGAGAGTCTTTGATGCTATTTGTAGGTGTTGGCTTCATATTAGCATCTATTGGGTTTAAGGTTGGGCTATTTCCTTTTCACACTTGGGTGCCTGATGTCTATGAGGGTTCTAGTGCGGCAGTTGCAGGCTATCTGTCTATAGTTCCAAAAATAGCCGCTTTTGTTGTTGCTATAAGGTTTTTTGAGTTTTTTATAGACTTAGATATATTGTGGGTTAGGGATGTTTTATACATTATCACAGTTCTTACAATGACTTTACCAAATATGATGGCATTAGTTCAAAGTGATGTCAAACGAATGCTAGCATATAGCTCCATATCTCATGCAGGATTTGCTCTAGCTGCTATTATGATTGCAACGACTCAGTCTAATAGTGCATTTTTCTTGTATTGGTCTCTGTTTTTGTTTACTAATCTAGGTGCGTTCACTATGCTTTGGGTGTCAAGACATAAAAAACATGTGTGGGATGATAGGTTTGACCATCCATATGAGAAGTTTTCAGGACTTATCAAGATAATGCCTGTAGGTGCTATAATAATGGCTATTTTTATGTTATCTTTAGCTGGGCTGCCTCCATTTGCACTTTTTTGGGGCAAGTTATATCTTATGAGTTCTGCGGTTAATGCTGATTATGTGATACTAGCACTTATCATGGCGATAAATAGTGCAATAAGTGCATACTACTACTTAAAGCTAATAGTATATATGTTCTTAAAAGACCCAATTGTAGATACAAATACAGCATATATGAGAAATGCATCACTAGCTCTAAAAACAGTACTTGGTATATCTGCTATAGTTGTGTCATTCTCATTTTTAATTGTTTCGCCTCTACTAAATATAATCTATCAGTATGTTCTTAAGAGTGGCTTCTGATGCGTTTATAAACAGCTTTTTAGCCCTCTTGGGCTAATATGCTTTTATGAAAAAAATAGTCCTTATACTACTTAGTGCAATATATCTTTACTCTATAGAGATTACTCTTAATAGTGGAAGAGAAGCAGGTAAAAACTTTGCTGTACTTAATATAGAGAAAGAGACCCCATTTACATGTAAAGAGATAGTTGAAGATGGAAGAGTGAGTCTTGTGAGATGTCTTTTTGAGAAAGCTCCACCATATAAGCTAACTCGCTCTAGAAATGCTTTTTTTGATATAGAATTTAAAAACATAGAAGATATGTTTGCAATAGAGATATCTCTAAAACAAGAGAGTCTTTTGATTCCCATACCTTTTAGCCTTGAAGGGGATATGGTTGGGTATGAGACAGATGAGATGAGCGCTAAAAGATGGCAGATAATATCCTATGAAGATAAACTTCCTTTTATTCAAAAAAGCAAAAGTGCTGGTATAAACTTCCCCATAGAGATAACAAACTACAAATACCCAACTGTCGGGGCACTCGATTTTAGAGGTGAACCTATTAATTTTGAAGCAGGTCCTGATGTTGATGAGTATTTGGTCATAAAAAATCTTATGGAGAGTGAGCAGTATGAGCTTGCTATTATGCAAATAGATGATGTTTTGGACGACTATCCTCAGACAGTTTTTAGAAGTGACTTGGAGCTTTTTAAGATAAGAGCAATGTATGAGCTCGGTGATAAGGCTGATAAAGAGAGTCTTATAGAGTTTGCAAAAAGATGGATACGCGAAAATGCAGCTGAAAATAGTGCTTCTGAGGTGCTTTTAATAATTGCTGATACTTATGCATCTATGGGGTTTTATGATGAAGCAAACTACTACTTTGATAGGATATTCTTTGAGCACAAGGGTGAAAAATATGAAAAACTGGCAAAAATAGCACTTGGTGATACTTTTGCAAATAGAGATAATGCACAAAAAGCCTATGAACTATATAATGAGGCGCTTTTTGAAACTGATGATGTAGGAGTGGCTTCACTTGCGGCTTTTAGGCTTGGTAGTATGATGCTTGATGCTAAGGAGTATAGTAGTGCAAAAGATAGTTTTGAAAAAATTCTATCAGCAAATCCAAAGTTTTTTAAACAGAAGTTTGATCAATCTTCAAACATAGCTGAGAGTTTTGCTGAGGCTGGAGAGTATGGTATAGCTGCTAAAATTGCAGAAGCACTATACGAAAACACAAAAAGAACAAATCCACACTATGAGACATTAGGAATCAAAAAAGCTAGATGGTTTGATGAAGCAGGAGAGAATAAAAAAGCCTTGCAAGCTTATAGAGAGTATCTTGATACATTTACTAATGGTGCTTTTGTAGATGAGGCAAGAAAGGGAATAGACTCTCTTTTTATAAAAGATGCAGATGATAGTAATCGCTCACTTGATGAGATGAATAAAATAGTAGATGAATATCCTCAAAGTAGTGAGATATACAAACAAGCACTTTTACAAAAAGCAAAAATACTTCTAAATGAGCAAAAATATGAAGATGTACTAGATATGGATGATAAGTTAAGGGATTTTAATAGTTCAAAACCTATCTTAGATGATGCTGCTACAACCCTTGCAAGAGAGGCAGCTAAAAAGAGAGATTGTGACCAGCTCTTTTACTACATAATAGAGTATAACCTAGATATAAAAAGCCTAGATGTTGATAGAGTTGCTTTTGAGTGTGGTATGAAACTGGGCTTTTTTGATAGAGTAAAAGATGTTCCACAAACGCACCTAAATGATAAGAAGCTAGAAGATAGGCTTTTTTGGATGAATGCTTATGCAGAGGTGCTTTTTAAAGAGGATAAAATCAACCTATTTTTGGATGTAGCCAATGATCTTTTGACACTATCTAATGATATGGATATAGACTCCTATAATGCAATATACTTTAAAATGCTAAAAGCCTATATTGAGCAAAACAACCAAGATATGGTATTAAGTACGATAGAAAATATTGAGCAACACTTCAGTAGTGATTCAAGAATGCTTGAAGCTTATAAAAGCGTAGCTGACTTTTTAAACAGCAAAAATCAAAAGCAAGCAGCACTTAGCTACTACAAAAAGCTTCAAACCCTGCAACAAAATCTAAATAGATATCCATACTCTCCAGAGCTTACACTTTCGATAATGGATATATATAGCTCGCAAAAAAACAACCAAGAGCTAATCAGAGCATCTGAGGATATAAAAAACTTAGATAAAGCAAATGAAGCAAAATACTACTATCTACTAGGAAGTGCATATCAAAATCTAAATGACAATCAAAATGCAATAGATAGTTTTGATGCTTGCATTGATGCTAAAAGTGATAGCCCATACGAACAGCTATGTGCTGAGCTAAAGGGCTTGATTGAATAAATTTAATAGGAGATTTATAGATGAAATTTACAAACACACAAAAAGCACCTCAAGCCATAGGTCCATACTCTCAAGCAGTAGTAGTAAATGGTATGGTTTTTAGTTCAGGACAGATTGCACTAAAGCCTAATGGTGAGTTTTTAGAAGGAGGCGTACAAGAGCAATGCGAACAGGTGCTAAAAAACCTAAAAGAGGTTCTTGAGGCTTCAGGAAGTAGTATGGATAGAGTGATTAAGACTACGGTTTATTTGGTGAATATGGATGATTTTACACTAGTAAATGAGGTATATGCAAAACATTTTGGAGACCATAAGCCTTCTCGAAGTGCAGTAGCAGTTAAGACACTACCAAAAAATGCACTAGTAGAGATTGAGGCAATTGGGATAGTTTAAACAAATATTAATAAAGTTTTGTGTACAATCGCAAACTCAAAAATTCACAGCATAATTTGTATAGAAGGTTTAAAATATGCAAGCTATTATAAAAAGCGGCGGTAAGCAGTATAAAGTAGAAGAGGGTGATATTCTTTTTCTAGACAAAATGGGATTAGAGCCAAGCTCAAAAGTAGAATTTGACTCTGTTCTTGGTATCAGCAAAGATGATGGTTTTGTAGCTGGAACTCCTCTAGTTAGTGGGGCAAAAGTAGAAGGCGAAGTCATCAAAGAGGGAAAAGCTAAAAAAGTAGTTATCTATAAAAAGAGAAGAAGAAAAGATAGTAAACTAAAAAAAGGCTTTAGAAGAGAATATACTCAAGTAAAAATCACAAAAGTAGCACTTTAGGAGTAGAGAATGGCACACAAAAAAGGTCAAGGTAGTACCCAGAATAATAGGGATTCAGCTGGTAGACGCTTAGGCGTTAAAAAGTTTGGTGGAGAGCTTGTAAGGGCTGGAAATATCATAATGAGACAAAGAGGCACAAAAATCCACCCTGGTGAAAATGTAGGTATGGGAAAAGACCACACTATATTTGCCATGGTAGATGGTGTTGTAACATTTGAAAGAAAAGACAAAGATAGAAAAAAAGTCTCAGTTTACCCTGCATAGTTCTTCCCACCTGAGGGGTTCTTACACCCTTTTATTAATATAATTCTTGCAAAACTGCAAGAATTAAGAGCACTTGCTAAAGTGCGAGAGCCTACTGCTGGTGTAGCTAAGCGGAACTTCAAACAAAGTGCCGAATGGTAAACTCAGCGTTAGCGTAGCTTTAAGGAGCTTGGCTTCTTAAAGCGTATCATTGAGTTCTGCAAGAACTCTAATCAAAAAGGAAAAATTTGTTTGTCGATAGAGTAGAGTTTGAGGTTAGCTCAGGATCTGGTGGTGCTGGTGCAGTGTCATTTAGGCGAGAGAAGTTCATACCAAAGGGTGGACCTGATGGTGGTGATGGTGGTTATGGTGGTTCGGTATACTTCTTGGTTGCCAACAACTGTGATACCTTATCAAGCTATAGAGGTAAAAACAAACTAAAAGCCAAAAATGGAGCCCAAGGTGAGGGTAAAAATAAGTTTGGAAAAAAGGGTGAAGATTTGATTCTAACTGTTCCAAAAGGAACTCAAGTCATAGATATGGAGAGTGGTGAGTTACTTTTAGACCTACTTGAAGATGATAAAAAGTATCTTTTTTTAGAGGGTGGAAAAGGTGGAAAAGGAAATAGTAACTTCAAAACTTCTACAAATCAAAGACCAACATACGCACAAAAAGGGCTTCCTGGAGTTTCTAAAAAGATAAAACTAGAACTAAAACTCATAGCTGATGTAGGACTTGCTGGCTTTCCTAATGTCGGAAAATCCACCCTTATCTCAGTCATATCAAATGCAAAACCAGAAATTGCAAATTATGAGTTCACAACTCTAACTCCAAACCTAGGAGTAGTGGATGTAGATAGTGATGCTTCTTTTGTAGTAGCTGATATACCCGGTATTATAGAGGGTGCTAGTGATGGAAAAGGACTTGGGTTAGAGTTTTTGCGACACATAGAGAGAACAAAGGTCAATCTTTTTATGATAGATGTAAGTAACTATAGAGATATAAAAACTCAGTTTGCATCACTAAAAAAAGAGCTAAATCTATACTCAGAAGTGCTAGGCTCAAAGAGGTTTGCAGTAGCTTTAAGTAAGATAGATCAGTTTGAAAAAGATGAAATTGATGGGTTTCTTAAAGAGTTTGTAAAGATTTTTAAGAAAAAACCAAACAGAACCACCAAGTCAAACTATCTATATTGGGAGAGTGAAGAAGTTAAGGCAAATGAGCCATCTTTTGTTCTTCCAATCTCATCTGCAACTTCTACAAATATAGATGAACTAAAAGCTTTACTATTTCACTTTGTCAAAGAGGATGCGTAGTTGAAGAGGATTGTTTTAAAGGTCGGTAGTGCAGTTTTGACGGAGAGAAGTGAGCTTGCTTTAGAGCGGATTGATAATCTTGTTGAGTTTATAGGGGAGCTAAAAAACGAGTATGAAGTGATGCTTGTAAGCTCAGGAGCTGTTGCTGCGGGATACACAGAGTTAGCACTTGATAAAAGCTTTTTAGCTAATAAGCAAGCTTTAGCCTCACTAGGTCAGCCACTTTTGATGAAGCAGTACTACAAAAAGTTAAAAGCTAAAGGTATTTTGTGCTCACAAATACTCTTGACTGCTGATGATTTTGATTCAAGAAAGAGAACTGAGCATGCTAAAAATGCTGTTGAGGTTATGTTAAAAAATGGGATAGTCCCTATTATTAACGAAAATGATGTAACCGCTACTGAGGAGCTTGTTTTTGGAGATAATGATAGGCTATCTGCTCATGTTTGCTACTATTTTGATGCCTCTATGCTTGTGGTTCTAACTGATGTAGATGGTTACTATGACTCAAATCCAAGAGAGAATCCCTCTGCAAAAATGTACAAAAAAAGAGACAAAATAGATAAAAATGAGCTTATAGTTGAGCATAAACAGAGCTCTTCATTTGCAACAGGTGGAATTAAAACAAAACTACAAGCTGCGCAATTTTTACTTGAGAATGGGAAAAAGATGTTTTTAACAAGTGGGTTTGACCTTAGTTTTGCTAGGGAGTATTTGATAGAGGGTAGACATACTAAAGGAACTCTTTTTGCAAAAGGTCTTGAGTGAGGGTAGTTTTTTTTGGTTCATCATCCTACTCAGCTACTATATATGAGGCGTTAAGAGATGATAGAGATATTGAGGTAGTAGCTGTTTTTACTCAGCCAGATAAGCCAGTAGGAAGAAAGAAAAGAATAACTCCATGTGTGATGAAGCAGTTTTTATTAGATACAGAAGATAGTGTTGAGCTCTTTCAGCCAAAAAGCCTCAAAGATGAAGGAGTCTATGAGAGTTTGGAGGCTTTAGAGCCTGATTTTATAGTAGTGGCCTCTTATGGTCAGATAGTTCCTAAAAACATACTTGATATTTGCCCTCCTATAAACCTACACGCCTCTTTGCTTCCAGAGTTTAGAGGTGCTAGTCCTATACATGAGGTGATACTGCTTGAAAGAAGATTTACAGGAGTTAGCTCTATGTACATGAGTGAAGGGCTAGATGAGGGTGATGTACTAGGCTTTAGATATGTAGAGATAGGTAGAGATGAGAGTATAGAGGAGCTTTTTAACAAGCTAAGTGTTGCTGCTGCAACTCTTGCTCTAAGCACACTTAAAGAGTATAAAAAACTAGTAAGATTAAAGCAGTTTACCCCAAAAGCTAGTTATTGCAAAAAGGTTA
>CAZAFM010000003.1:0-41302 GCA_964484395.1 uncultured Campylobacterales bacterium
GTTGTAGAGCAGGCAAGAGAAGAGATTAAGAAGAGTGGTGCATCTAGGAGAGATATATTGAAACTATCTGGTATTGTTGGTTCTCCAATGATGACGGCCGGCGTTACATAAGCAGCTGACGTTGCTACAAAAGCACAAGCCGCAGTTAGTTGTAGAGTTGTAGTAAGTAGTGGTGGTTTTGCTGGGCTGTCATTTATCAACTAATTCACAGGTCTAGCAGATGGTGCAAGCATAACACTTATTGAACCAAGTGAGACTTGCTACTATCAGCCAGGTTATACACTAATTGCAGCAGATGTATATCAGCCAGATGATGTTGTTTATAACACAGCTGATTATGTACCAAGTGATGTTAAGTGGCTAAAAACATCTGTAACTGAGTGTCATCCAGATGAGAACTATCTAGTTACGCAAAATGGTCAAAAAGTTGAGTATGACTACCTAGTAGTTACTCCAGGATTGCAGTTAAACTTTGATGGAATAGAGGGCTTTAGTGAGGATGTAGTTGGTAAAAATGGTATATCTTGTCTATATACTTGGGATGGTTCTCAAAAAACTGAAGAACTTATGATTCGCTTCTGCGAGCAGGGTGGAAAAGGTGTTTTTACTCACCCAAATACTCCAATTAAGTGCGGTGGTGCACCTAAAAAAATACAGTTTTTAACAGATGGTTATGCTAGGAAGATAGGAACTAGAGATAAAATGACTCTTGATTTCTATGCTCCTGGTGGCGGATACTTTGGTGTTCCTGAGTATGCAAAACTTATAGAAGATGAGTATAAGAAGAAAGATTTAGGTGCTTACTTTAAGCATACACTTACATCTATAGACCCAAGTAGCAAAGAGGCTACTTTCTCTCATGCTGTTGAGACAATGGTAGATGAGTATGACCCAATTCTAGAAGAGACAGTTAAGGTTAAGAAGACTTCAACTGAAGTGGTAAATGTTCCTTTTGATTTTATACATGTTACACCTCCTATGAGTGCTCCTGATGCAATTAAAAGTTCTAAACTTGCATGGCAAAAAGGTAGTGCAGCAAAAGGTGGTTGGGTAGAGCTTGAGCCTCAGACACTTCAGCATACTAGATATCCAAATGTATTTGGACTAGGTGATGTAGCTGGTATCCCTCTGGGTAAAACAGGTGGTAGTATAAGAAAGCAATACCCAGTAGCAGCTCAAAACCTAGCTGATGTAATGGCTGGTAAAGAACCAAGTGCTAAGTATGATGGATATACTGTTTGTCCACTTATTACTGATTATGGTGAGGTTGCTATGCTTGAGTTTGATTGGACAGACCCTTCAGCTGGTGTTTATTCAGGTAAAATGGCTCCTTCACTTCCACTAAACCCACTTGAGCCACATTGGTTATATTGGGTACTTAAGGTATATATGCTAAAACCAATGACTATGTATGGTATGCTAAAAGGTATGGCGTAATCTAATGGCAAAACTGCTTCTCAAAGAGATAGCGGTTTTTGCCGCTATACTCCTTGTTCTTGCTTTTTTGATTCATGGAGGAAGCTTACCTGAGAGAATAGAGATGGTAATTGGTACACCTTCAAAAATTGTCCATGCATTTATCTGGGCGGGTTTTGCTTATATGCTTGTATTTCTTTTTAGGGCAGTTTTTAAGGTTATTTTTATGAGAAAAAATGAGAGAAGAGAGAGCAAGTAGTTTTGATCATCTACTAGAGCTTCTTTATGAAGGCTCGTTCAAAAGTGATATACACCGCTTTAGGTCTGATTTTGTTTTTAGGGGACTCTCAAGTAGTGGATATGGATTAAAAACATCCATCATGAGACTTGGAGGAGACTATAAACACTTAGAAAAACATCTTCTTAGAAACTTCAAAAAATACGCTCACAGAACTGCATTTATGGATGAAAACATCTGGACTTGGCTCTCTTTAGCTCAGCATCATGGACTGCCTACAAGACTGCTTGATTGGACTTATTCTCCATATATTGCACTCCATTTTGCAACAGCAAATATAGACGAATATGAATTTGATGGAATTATTTGGTGTGTAGATTATGTAAAACTACACAAAAGACTTCCTAAAAAGCTAAGACTACTTCTAGAGAATGAGGGGTGTAATGCCTTTACTACGGGGCTTTTGAATGATGGTGCAAAAAGTCTGCATGAACTAGAGTCGCTTAGTAGTGATGAGTTTGTACTGTTTTTTGAACCACCATCTTTGGATGATAGGATAGTGAATCAGTATGCACTTTTTTCACTCTCTTCTAGCTCTTCACTCCTACTTAGTGAGTGGCTTAGAAGTGATGAGAGCCTATATAAAAGAGTTATTATTCCAAGTGAGCTTAAGTGGGAGATAAGAGATAAGCTAGATCAAGCAAATATCACTGAGAGGGTGCTTTTCCCCGGACTAAGTGGGCTATGTAGTTGGCTTAAGCGACACTATGCTCCACACCCAAAGAAGAAGTTCTAACGCCCTCCCTCCTCCTCTTTTTGTTTAAAAAGATAGAGTGTGTATATTATTGTTAGCAGAGAAGTTGTGAGTACAAGCACTAAAGAACTATTCATATATCACCTTTAAAACATATTTTTAAACGCGTCTTTTGAGAAGCTTCCAAAATCTTGGCTAGCACCACCAAATTGTTGCTGGGCTTGAGAAACTGAGTTTGTAATATCAACTATTGCCCCTTGGATTTGCCCTATGGAGCTGCTTGCTTCATCAAAAATTTTTTCTATAGATTCACTATTTAGATTTTGAGGTAGGTTAGGTGCTTCTACTTTAAACTCTATACTTCTACTTCCAACAGGAATCTCAATAGAGGAGCCAAAAACCTTTTTTCCCATAAAAGATGCATTATCAAGTAGGCTCTGCATTTCTGAAGCCATATTTCTTCCCTCAGCGGTTATATCTCTTTTTTCTTGATCACTTATGTTTGGGTCTTGTTGTATCTTAGCGACCCATTCCATATTTTCTTGAAAGTTCATAACCTTCCCAAGAGTCTTTTTGGCACTTTGTAGTAGCCCTATGGCTTCATTACTGTTTTGTGCATTTATACTAAAGGCTTGAGCCTCAATTTTTTTACTGTTTCCAAAAACAGCACTATCATTCTTAGTAGCCTTACTCTCTTGTGCTGGCTTTTCTGTAGCCTCTTTTGGAGCTAATCCACCTAAGTGCTTATTGAAAATAGCCATCATTGATTCATTTGCATTAACTTGCATAGTGCCTCCTTGCAGATGCTTCTGTTCTAAATTATCAATACTTAAGCACATTTTGTTCCAAAGTTTTTAACCGACCTTACGCATATTATGAAATCAGTTGATACTATATTTGACTAAGGTCAGTTATAAATTAGAGTTTATGGGGATTGATGATATTATTTGATAAATTTTTAATAGGATGTTTGTTGAAAGTAGTTGTAGTTGTAGTATTTTTTATAGTTTCACTTTTTGCTATGCCAAAAAGCTTCTCGTTGATAAAAAAAGGGAGTGATGATAACTCTTCACAAGAGGGAAACACTCTTCTTATCATCTCTGGTATTCAAGGTGATGAAGATGGTGGATATATGGCATCTAACCTACTATCAAAAAGATACAATATAGAGGGAGGAGAGGTCTGGATAGTTCCTAATCTAAACTATAAAAGCATACTTGAAAACAGCAGAGGCGTATATGGTGATATGAACAGAAAGTTCAAGAATATTAGCAGAGATGATCCGGATTTTGAGTTAGTAGAGAGGATTAAGTCTGTTATTTTAGATGATGCTGTAGATATGGTATTACACCTACATGATGGGAGTGGTTTTTATAGAAAAGAGTACATTGACTCTAAGCTAAATCCGCAAAGATGGGGGCAGAGTGTCATTATAGATGCAGTAGAAGTAAATGCTTCTAAGTATGGAGAGCTAAACACTATCGCTCAAGACATTACTGAAAATATCAACGACCACTTACTAGATGAAACTCACAAATTCCATATAAAGAACACAAACACATCACTTGGAAAAACATTTGAGCAAAAAGAGATGCTAAAAACTCTTACCTATTTTACTATAGAAAACAGCAAAGCAGCTCTAGCAAATGAAGCTAGTAAAGAGCTTCCACTTGAGGAGAGGGTTTATTACCACTTAAGAGCTATAGAGTCTTATATGGACTATCTTGGGATCTCATATACAAAAGACCTTGAGCTAACTCCTGATGCTATAAAGGAGAGTTTTTATAAAAATATTGAGATTGACATTAATGATAAAAAGATAGTTTTTCCCACCGCAAACATTAGAAACTATCTAGGATATGTACCACTTAAAAAAGATGATAATAACATAACATCACAAACACCTCTAATTATTAGCAAAAAAGTTGGAAAATTCTATGATATTTATTATGGGGCAAACAGACTAACTAGGCTCAGCCCACAGTACTTTGAGTATTGTGATATAGGTAGAATTGAGGCAGTAGTAGATGGAAAAACAAGAGTCTATGAGAGCGGAGATATTGTAGAGATAGATGAATATGTAAATATCAAAACCAAAGATGAGTATAGAGTCAATGTTATAGGCTTTATCAAAGACCCAAACAACCTAAAAGCAAGTGAAGACAGCGTGGACATCTATAAAAAAGAGTTTATAAAGCGCTTCTCTATAGATACAAAAGGGGAGTTATATAGAGCAGAAATATACAAAGATGGAAAGTATTGCGGTATGCTTGTACTCAATTACAAAGAGTAGATATAGTGTGGCATAAGGTAACAAGTACTTGATTAAATATAATTTAGTAGGTTGATTAAGTTTTTAGAAGACCTTTTTAAGATGAGTTTGGTACTAATAATAGAGAGTATATAGTTAGATTGTTACGATATGTATCGCATTAAAACAGAATATGTTACATATAGTTACATATAAGAAGAATTTACACCACTAATCAAGGTTCATATCTTCTTTATTGTGTGTTGGTTTGATACAATACTGAATATAAACATTTTGAGTGGAGGCAATTAGCCAAACAATCTTAGGAGTGTTTATAAAACTCAATTTATCAAGGAAGGAAGAAAAATGGCAAAGACAACAATTACAGTAGCAAGAGGTGATGGTATTGGTCCTGAGATTATGGATGCAAGTATTAGAGTGCTTGAGGCTGCTGGTGCTGAGGCAGAGTGGGAGCATATTGATGTAGGAGAGAAAGTTTATCTTTCTGGAAATACTTCTGGTATTGGTCAAGAAGCTTGGGATTCTATCAAAAAAAATAAAATTCTTTATAAAGCACCTATCACAACACCTCAAGGTGGTGGATACAAAAGCCTAAATGTAACAATAAGAAAAACTTTAGGTCTATACGCTAATGTTCGTCCTGCTATAGCTTACGATCCATTTATACCTTCAAGATATCCAGGTATGAATGTTGTAACTATTCGTGAAAATGAAGAAGATTTGTACGCTGGAATAGAGCATCAGCAGACTCCTGAGGTAACTCAGTGTCTAAAGCTAATAACTAGACCTGGTTGTGAAAGAATATCAAAATACGCATTTGAATATGCAAGAGCGTATGGTAGAAAAAGAATTACTTGTATGATAAAAGATAACATCATGAAGATTACTGATGGTCTTTTTGTAAAAGTATTCTATGAAGTAGCGAAAGAGTATCCTGATATTCAAGCTGATGATTGGATTATTGATATTGGTATGGCAAAGCTAGTTGACGCTCCAGAAGATTTTGATATGGTTCTTATGCCAAACCTATATGGTGATGTTGCAACTGATATTCTAGGGCTTATGACTGGGTCTGTTGGTATTGCTCCGGGTGCAAATGTTGGTGATGATATTGCTATGTATGAAGCAATTCACGGCTCTGCTCCAAGACATGCAGGTCAGAACAAAGCTAACCCTTCAGGTCTATTACTCTCTGGTGTTATGATGATGGTTCAAGTAGGTCAACCACAAGTTGCTGAGAAAGTTCACAACGCATGGCTTAAAACTATAGAAGATGGTATAGTAACTTATGACCTTGCTAGAAAACTAAAAGCACAAGGTAAAGAGCATACTGAAGTGGGAACTAAAGAGTTTGCTGATGCAATTATTGAAAGAATTGGTCAAGAGCCTTCAACTCTAAAACCTGTAAGATATGACAAATGGATTCAGATTAAAAAACCTGAACTTACAAATGTAAGAAGCCAAAAAATGGAACTAATTGGTGTAGATATCTTTACAAGAGATGATTGTGATGCAAACACAATAGGTGATAAACTAGTTGAGATTGCAAAAGATACAGGATTAGAACTTAAGATGATCTCTAATAGAGGACAAAAAGTATATCCAAGCGGCCACCCTGAAACTTTCTTAACAGATCATTGGAGATGCAGATATTATGCTAATAACCAAGGTGATGTTATCAAAAACTCTGATATTACAGATATGATGAACAGAATCTCTGATGCTGGTATTGAGGTTATAAAAACGGAGAACCTATATAAGTTAGAAGGTGAGAGATCATACTCTCTAGGACAAGGTGAGTAAAAAGCTCCCAAATAGTAAAACTAATTTTTTAGATAATATTTGGTAACATAACCGTCTCCCTCCCTTAAAGGAGGGGAGATTTTCTAGAGGAGGGTGCGCTATGAGCATTGACTTGATTATCCAAAATTTTCTTAATCCCCCAGTTTTATTCTTTTTTCTCGGGATGCTGGCAGTCTTTTTAAAGTCAGAACTAACAATACCGCAACCACTTCCAAAACTTTTTTCACTATTTTTGATAATAGCTATCGGTCTTCATGGGGGGTACGAGCTTTCAAAAAGTGGTCTAAATGCAACAGTTCTTACAGGTCTAGGTCTTGCAGTTTTTATGGCATCTATTGTTCCAATATATAGTTATTTTATTTTGCGTGCAAAACTTGATACCTATAATGCCGTAGCGCTAGCTGCAACATATGGCTCTATTAGTGCTGTTACATTTATCACTGGTGTTACTTATTTGCAGACACTTGGGGTTGATTATGGTGGTTATATGGTTGCTGCTATGACACTCATGGAGTCACCAGCTATTATCATAGGGCTAGTATTTGCTGCTATGTTTGCAAACAAGGGTGAGGGCAAAGAGAAGAAAAAGACAGATTGGGCTGAGATTGGTAGGGAAGCATTTTTAAATCCTTCAGTATATCTTTTAATGGGTGCTCTAGTGATTGGTATTTTAACAGGAGAGAGAGGTTGGAGCTCTATGGAACCAATGTATGGTGACCTCTTTAAAGGTATGTTGGCTCTTTTCTTATTGGATATGGGTCTAGCAGCTGCTAAAAGAATCGGGGAGCTAAAAAAGCTTGGTTCATTTTTGATTATATTTGCTATAGTTATGCCTATAGTAAATGCTTGTCTATCCATAGCTCTAGCGTACTTATTTGGACTATCAAAAGGTGATGCTTTTTTGCTTTCACTACTAAGTGCAAGTGCTTCATATATTGCTGTCCCAGCAGCTATGAGGCTATCAGTTCCTGAGGCAAATCCAGGTATATATCTACCTCTTAGTTTAGCAGTTACCTTCCCTTTCAACATATCTTTAGGTATACCACTATATTATTTTATAATTAACGGAATATGGGGGTAAGCTATGGTAAGTATGAAAAAAGTGGAGATTATATTTGAAGCAGTCTATCTAACTAGACTGCTAGAACTTTTTAAGAGACATAATATCAAAGGCTATACTCTTATAAGAGAGATAGAGGGCTGTGGAGCACATGGTCTTATGTCTGCTGATGTAGGATTTGATGTCTCAAGTAATGACTATCTCTATACAGTTTGTGAAAATGATAAATTTGAAGAGATGAAGGAGGAGATTCGCTCCTTTACACATAAATACGGTGGAAAATGTTTCGTAACTGATGCAATGATGCTTAAATAGAGTATTTCAGTGCATAAAGATTTTAACTACTCAGGATTAAAACTTGGTATTATAGGTGGAGGACAACTCGGAAAAATAATGTCTTCTGAAGCAAAAAAGATGGGCTTTGTCGTCACCATCTTAGATCCTACTTACAACTCACCTGCAGCGCAAGTCTCAGATAAACAGATAGTTGGTGGGTTTTATGATAAAGAGAAGCTTGAGCAACTAGTCCAAGAGAGTGATGTAACAACTTTTGAGCTCGAAAATGTAGATACCACCATCTTAAAAGAGCTCTATGATAATGGTCATCACATCCACCCCTCTCCATATATTATAAGCCTCATACAGAACAAATATGAACAAAAAAGACTTCTACAAAGCAGAGGTATCCCTGTCCCAAAGCTAAAAAATGTAGTTAATAAAGATGATCTTGAAAGTTTTGGTTTTCCGGTAGTTCAAAAAGCAAAGACTGGTGGATATGATGGTAGAGGAGTTTTTATACTCAAATCAAAAGATGATATTGTAAACTCTCTAGAGGGAGATAGCTTCATAGAGGAGGTCGTGGATATTGACAAAGAGCTTGCTATTATTGTCGCTAGAAATATAGAAGGGGAAGTCTCTTGCTATCCTGTTGTAGAGATGCTATTTGATGAGCGTGTCAATATATGTGATAGTGTAATGGCTCCTGCGCGCATTAGTAGTGAGGTTGAGCAAAAAGCAAAAGATATTGCAAAAAAAGCTATAAAAGTACTTGATGGGGTTGGTATTTATGGAGTTGAACTCTTTTTAACAAAAAATGGTGAAGTTTTGTTGAATGAAATCGCGCCAAGACCTCACAACTCCGGTCACTACACACTTGAAGGGTGCATGACATCTCAGTTTGAGCAGATAATTAGAGCTGTCACAAACCTCCCTCTAGGTTCGACAAGGCTAATCTCCCCTTCAGTTATGGTCAATCTACTAGGAGAGAGTGGTTATGAGGGTGAGCCGGTTATTGAGGGACTTCATGAGGTTCTAGAGATTGAGGGGCTATCTTTTCATTTTTATGGTAAGTCTTTTACAAAACCTTTTAGGAAGATGGGACATATTACTGTTTTGGATAGCTCTTTAGATGAAGCACTAAGAAAAGCCCTTGAAGCAAAAGAGATTTTAAAAGTCAAAGGGAGTAAAAGAGTATGAGTAAGCCATTAGTAGGAATTATTATGGGGAGTGACTCTGACCTTCTTGTTATGCAACAAGCAGTGGATATATGTGAGGAGTTTAGGATTGAGTATGAGGTAAGTATAGTTTCAGCCCATAGGACACCAGAGCGTTTAGTTAAATACGCTAAAAGTGCAGAAAATAGAGGCTTAAGAGTGATTATTGCAGGAGCAGGAGGTGCGGCTCATCTACCCGGAATGGTAGCTTCTTTAACTCCTCTACCAGTAATTGGTGTTCCAGTTAAAGGCTCATCACTTGAAGGAATGGATTCCCTGCTCTCAATTGTTCAGATGCCAGGAGGTGTTCCGGTTGCAACTGTGGCGATAAATGGAGCCAAAAATGCTGGAATATTAGCTGCTCAGATGATTGGGATTAAAAGTCTTGAAATCCGCAAAAAAGTCAAAGCTTACAAGAAAGAGCTACTAAACCAAGTAGAGGCTAAGATAGAGAGGCTAGAGAGTATGCCTTCTTCTAAGTACCTACAAGAAATGGGACACTAGTCCCTAGGACTCTCACTTCCATCAAACTGAATTTTAACAGGGTTCCTTGAGAGTAGTTTGTGGATATCCACATCCTCATCACTATCTTCAGGACGAAGTATACTGTGGATAATGATCTCATTACCATAATCAATCGCTTCAAAGTAGTGCTTAAAGCAGAACTCTTGATTCATTCTGCATTCAATAACTCTAGCCTTCATTAGGGCTTCTTCTTTATCTTCAAACTCTAGATTATTTACAAAGTTACTCTTTTTAAAGCAACTACACTCTTTTTCAATGATGATTTTATACATCTTTTATTCCTTTCATCTATAAATCTCCTTTCAGTCGATTATTTATACACCTTTAGGAAGTGAATTCCTAGCCTTAAGCTAACGCTGAGTTCTCTTCGGCAGAGAGCCCTCACGACCTTGTAGCTCTAATGAAACGCTTAAGATTTTTATATTTATTTGTGTTTTTGAACTGAGCGTTTAATTAAGCTCTTTTATAACCTTGAAGTCACCATCTTCATAAGAGTAGACTTTTTTAGCCTTCTTATCAATGATTATAGGGCGTATCCACTCATTTAAGATAAATGTTTTTGCTACTGAGTTTTCCACAGCTTTTCCTACTATCTCAAGAGGTGCTTCCATATAGGTTAACAGTCTAACAGGCTCATGGTAGGCTTTTCCTTCTAATAAAACTGTTTGAGTAGGAAGACCTATTTTTAAATCACTATAGTTCCCGCTATATACTCCAACCTTAGAAACTATGTTGTGATAGACTTTTGAGCCTGCTCCGTATGTGTGATTATCTACAGTTGAGAAGTAGTGCTCTAGATTAATCCACTCACCAACAACAAGAGGTCCATTAAAAATTCTTGTTAGTATATCTGCATTTTCATTATCAATACTCCAATCATAAGAGTGCATAAAAAGTCGATTATTAAAAGCTAGATGCTTAGTAGCCCTCCTAGGTCCTGCAAAAACACCCATATTTTGAGCCAACCCCCACTCTGGACGAGTCTCAGACCAGTCTTTAGTTTTTATGTTTAGGTCTTTTTCTGTATGGGTATATGGTAGTGAGACTACTCTCTCTTGCTTAGAAGATTGAGTAGCCCTATTAAAATCAACTATAATGTTTTTAAACATCTCCATTTCATCACTAGTTAGAATATCTTCATCATAGAACTCTATCTTATCTGTTGTAGTGGTGTGAACACCGGGTATGAACTTAGTGCTCTCTGGAATATCTATCCCTTTTTCCTTGATTTTCTCTCTTACAGAAGCTGAGTTTGCTATCATACAAAGAGTTCTAGCATTTGGTAAGCTAGAGCTTCCTCCACACGCTCCGCAATCTAGAGCTGATTCAAATGGGTTATTATCAGATATACTAGCATGACCTAGAATCAAGGCAAACTGTGGGAAGTTATCTACTTGTCCTATCATGGTTAAATAGTTGTACAAGTAGTGAACCTTCTCTTCAAGTGTGAAGCCAACTAGTGAGAGCTTGTTTTTTTGAAATTCATAATCTTTTGGGGTGATATGATGCTCTGATGTAAGCTTTTGTAGTGCATCTTCTGGTATATCTAATACTAGCTCATCACCAAAAACAAGATGTCTCCAAACCTCCTCACACTGCTTTTGTATCGACTCATGAGCTAGATAGTTATGAAGATGCTCTGAGATAATGTTTATATGTAGTTTTTTGACATAAAACTCTATCTCTGTTTCTGAGAGCTTATCAATAGTAAATGTAGTTTTTGGTTTGATTGGCTTAAGCTTTTTGAAAAGCTTCTCAGTCTTTTCAGGTGCAAATGTTTTACCAAAAAGGTTAATCCCAAAAATCCAACCTATTGCTTCAACCATGATAAAAGGGGTGTATGGGTTGTTTTTAAGATCACTTAAGACTTTTTTAGTTGTTTTGTTTATACCTTTTTTGGATTGAAAGCTAATCACACACTCTTTAGGAATCTCAAAAACAACATTTTTAGGCTTGATAACTGCTGGGCATAGAAGCTGTTCATGTGCTTTGTCAAACTCAACAAAAGCAATTGGAATACCCAAAAAGCCACCAGCACCATAGGTTTTGTATGGACCCTCATTCTCTATATTTCGGCGTATAACTTCTGAGCGAACATCTAGGCAAAAAGTAGCTGAAGCAACTGACTTCTCCTCCTCTTTTGGCTCAAACTCAGTGACATCATCAACAAACCTTTTTATATATGTGTCTTCAAGTGACTTGAGCCAGATATAGCCCTCTTCATCTCTTAGTTTTTTGATAACTGAAGCTAGGTCTATTAGGGGTAGCTTACTTTGAAGAACCTCCTCGCAGTGCTGAATCTGAAAAGCATCTAGACTTAGCTCATTAGTAATGTGCTGCAAGAGTACATTGTCTGTCTTTTCGTCGTTTTCTAGTGCATCAAGACATCTTCCATATAGTCTGTTTTTGTCTTTTAAGAGCTTCAAAATGACCTCACTTCTCTTCTCTTGTGCATATACTTCAAAGATTTTGAAACTACAAATCGCTCTGTTTCTAACTGCTTCAAGCTCATAATAGAGTCTAATAGCCATATACTCTATAAGTGAGGAAGGATGTTGTTGTTGTGAAAAATAATCAGGGTCTTCTGAGCGGTACTTGATAAACCCTGTCCAACCATGAAGCTTGTGTAGATGGGTAATGAAGTAGGCTTTGATATCTGTAACTTGAAGTTTATTAAGAGCCTCTTCTACAAAAGAGTTTGCATCTTTTTCATAAGTGAAGTTTTCATAAAGTTTAAAAGCCTCAAACATACCTCTTTGTCGGTTTGGCATAGTCATTGTTGTTTGGTCTTCATCTAAGAAGCGAGATATAAACTCAATGATGTTTTTTTGAATCTTGCTTCTCTCATCAGTATCAAAAAGTACATCATTAATCTCATATAGTGTCATATTTTTTGTGAGACTATCTAGCCACCTTTGTTTATCATTGTAGATTGAGTTCTTTTCTAGGTGTGAATAAAGTTCAGTATCAGCCTCTTCTTGTTTATATAAAAATTTTCTTCTAAGGTCATCCCATTGTGGGCTAACCTCCATCATAAATTTTTTGATAATCTCTATAGGAATATCAAAGCCTAAATCACTTAGGTTATTATTGATATTTTCTTCTAAAATTTTTTCATCTATTTTTCCTTGATTGTATAGCTCCATAAAATAAGAGGAGTCCATATATGTTCTACCACCAAATATCTGCTGAGCCCTTTTTAGCCCCTCTTTAAAATGTAAATCCTCAAATCCTTTAAGTGGGTTGTGATGGATAAATGAGCCTATTGGCCAGTAGTGTGGAAATGTATCCTTGATTGAATCTAGTTTTTGTGCGACGCTCATATTAAAATCTCCTTGAGCCCAAATATGCTTAAAACAAGTAGTAGGGCAACCACACCAATATGTGCTAACTTCTCTTTACTGGTTAGTTCAACATAGTGTATATTTGGGTTTGGTTTGCCAAAGAGTGACTCTTTGACTACCTTCATAGCTAGTAAAAAATGACCAAAAAAGAGAACTATTACGACTAAATATCCTATAAAATTCAAATCACTAAGTAGTACATAGTTTAGAAAAAATAGCGAATTAGGAAATGGAGGATATAGTGCTACTGATATTAGATAGATAGTCATAAAAGTCCCAATATAAGGGGTTGTAAGTGTTATTCCTCTTATGTAGTGATAGTTCGCACTTCCGTAGTTTTTCTCATAATTATAACCAATCAAAAAGATACCTATTAAAGCTACTAGTAGTGAGAGGCTATAAAGTGCACCCTTCTCTTCAAAAAGAACAAAAAATGGGGCGTTAATATATATAAGATAGTAGCCTAGCTTGTAAAAGTTGGTAGTCTTAGTTGCCTTGTATATAGCAAATATAGAACTAGCAAATGATACTAGTACAAGTACCATATAGTGTTCATTATGGATAAAAAGAGATAATACAATAGCGCAAAAAAGAGAAAATCCACTTATTAAAAAAATTAATTTACTACTAAACTTCTCGTTTTTTTCTAGAAAAACAAAATATGGAAGACCAGCAGCTAGCAAAAAAAGTAGTAAGTTTGATATCATAATTTACCCTTTGTAAGCCATCTGTGTAGCTCAAAAAAGTACCCCTCTTTTACCAAAAATCTATAAAACAGCCACTTTGCCTTGTTTGGCTTGGTACTATCCTCAGGATTAGCACTATAGTGTTGCCTATAGGTAAACCACCATCCAAGCATCATAATAGCAGCTAGGATTATAAGTGAAGTTATAAGAGTTATATTTAGAGTGGCAGCTTGATAAAAAAGTAGCGCATGAGGTCCATATAAGAAGTGCTCAAGTGCTAGTCCCACAAACTCATAAGTAAATAAGACAATAATAAATGAACTTACAAGCCCTATTATGACCTTAATTGAATCAGCCTTAGATACTTTAAAAAACGATAAAAAGAGTTGTGTTCCAGTAAGCCAACCAAATGCTAAAATAATAATTGCAGCATTAAACTCAAAAAACTCCTCACTAAGTATGAGTTTAACTCCAACAAATATCAAAATAGGCAAAATAGTAAATAGAGCTATGTAGTTAAACATCTTATTACTTCTTTTTTCAATCTTCTCTTCCCAGAAGAGCTCATAAGATAGTCGTTTAGGAATATTTGATTCATGACGGGCAAGTCTAATAAGTCCACCTGATTCTAAAAAGAGAGTAGCTTTAAATATCCCATGAACAATGAGGTGATAGATTGCTAGAGAAAAAGCCCCAAGTCCCACTTCCATTATCATATACCCCATCTGTCCAACTGTTGAGTATCCTAGAGAGCGTTTGATATCTGATACTACTAGCATAACAAGTGAGGCAAAAATAGCAGTAATAAGTCCTAATACAAATGCAATATTTAACACCGTAGGTGTAAGTAGAAGCAAGTAAGCCATCTTATTTAGTAGAATACCACCAACATTTACTACTCCAGCATGCATTAGAGCTGAGACTGGCGTAGGTGCCTCAGAAGTATATGGAAGCCATATATGAAAAGGAACAATTGCTGATTTCATCATAGCAGCCATTAGATACAGTAAGCCAATAACAAAAATCATAGGATTATCAACAGGAGTTACAGACATCTCTAGCCAAGTATCTCTAAGTGTGGCTAAATCAAAACTTCCAAATGTTTTATAAGTTAGTATCACAGCAAATAAAAAGATTAAGTCAGCCCCTTTATGAACAATCATAGTCCACTGAGCATTTTTCACTGCTGAGTCTGAACCAACATTAAAAGAGACTAGTAGATATAGAGCAATACTAAGCATCTGCCAAGCTAGAGCTAGAACGATAAGATTATTACTCATAACTAGTAGATAGATAGCCGAAAAGATGAAGTTGATTAGTATAAAAAAGCGTTTATATCCTGGCTCATCCCACATATACTTACTAGCGTATTTACGAATAACTAGTCCTAGAATAGCCACATAAGGTACTAGTATAGCTGAGAGTTCATTATAGATAAGTAGTCCCTCAAACCCAACAATTGCCTCATCAAAACTGATAACATGATATGTTCCATAAAGTGCCAGTAGAGCTAGCATACTTGAGAAGAGGATATTGATTTTGGGGATTAACTCTTTTTTGTTAATAAAAGCTATAAATATTGCAATTACAATGGGAATAAAGGGGATAAATAAAATCAATTTTTCCAATACAGACCCTTAGAGTATGAGTTGACTAGATAATAACAGGCAGAAGGGATTTATTCCTCCTTAGCCTGCGCCATAACCATTGAGATACAGCCTCTATTAAGTAAGTCTGTGCAGACATAGACACATAGAGCGCACCCCTTGCATCTATCACTATCAACCCAAGATGTATTGTTCTCTTTATCGAACATAAGCGTATTTGCTTCTGGACAATAAAGTGTACACATATTGCATTTATGCTCAGCACATTTGTCCGAATCGACTTTTGCTATATAATACATAGTAATCCTTTCTTTTATACTGTCGGTCTGATTATTAGCTCATTAGTGTTGAGATCTAAAGAATCAGCCATTTTGAATGTTTTGTTGATCACCTCCATATTTTTTGCAAGCAACTCCTCTTTTTTCTTGTACTTCTTCTCAATAGCAGAATCAAGAGCAGCAGTACCACCAGAAGTGATAAAGGACTTCCCAAGAAATCTCTCTTTAACAGCATTTTCTATATGACCTTCATTTACAAGCTTAGTGATACCTAGAAGCATACCCATCATTGCCATGTTTGTAGCAAGCTCAGTCCCAGCAAGTTGTAAGGCAAGATCTGTAGCATCAAACTGTACTACTTTTGCATTTAGCTCTGTTAAAACTCTAATATCTTCAGGCTCAAGAAGATCTCTATCTGTGTTTATGATAACAAGACTATTCTTTTTTAAACCTGTGTAAAAAGGCATTGTATAAGACTTACCATGAGTAACAACTTGTGGGTGAAAAATCATAATAATATCAGGATAAACAACCTCACCAACTTCATAAATAGGCTGCGTAGAGGCTCTTACATAAGCCTCAACTGGAGCCATTCTCTTTTCAGAGCCAAAAAACGGAACCAAAGAGGCGTAATTTCCCGCATTGTCCATACATGACCCAAGTATGTGCGCTGTTGTAACAACACCCTGTCCGCCGAGCCCTGAAACCCTAATGTTATATCTTTTCTTTTCCATTTAGTTCACAGCCTCCTCTTTGTTTGCTTCTTTTTTAGCTTTTTTAGCCGCTTTCTCTTCTGCTTCTACTCTCTCTATGACCTTTCTTGCCTCATCGCTCATATACTCTTCAAAAGCAAATCTTCCCTTTTCTTTCTCTTTAGCATCTTTTAGCACATCTTCTGTTGGGATAGAGTACTCGATGTTACACGAAGTATAGACATGAATAAATGTAGGCCCAACTTCTCTAGCTACAAAAATCGCTCTTCTGATAACTTGTGCTGCTTTTTTAACATTTGTTGGTGCTAGTTTTACGACATAGACGCATCCTGCTGTCTTTGCAAGTTCAGTTGCAGGCATCTTATCAAAATTTTTACCATTTGGTGCCATTTTAAGAACAGAGCCTCTTTGAGACATACCACTCTCTTGACCACCAGTGTTTCCATAAACTTCATTATCTAGCATAATGGTAGTAAACTTCTCACCTCTAATCCATGAGTGCATAGTCATACTAAAACCAATATCCATAGTTCCGCCATCACCAGCCATGGTAATAACATCTTTTTTCTTATTTGGAAATCTCAATCTAAAAGCACGAGTAAGACCAGAGGCCATAGCGTTTTGGTCTCCATAGTTTCCGTATATAAATGGAACTGCTGCTTGAGATATGGCAAGTCTACCACAGCCCGCAGTTCCTAATGTAACTGTCTCTTCTGGTTTTGGAAGTGATGCAAAAACCACTCTTATAAAGTATGCCATCCAGCAACCAGCACACATAGGGTGCTCTTCTAGAAGCTCTTTATACTGCCCCATATTGTGGACACCAGCCTCATCAAAGTCCTTTCCAAAAGGACCATAATCAACTAATTCTACATAGTCTTTAGGCAAATATTTTTTAAATTGTTCCGCAGGAGTAATATATTTTAAACTCATGGTTTTCCCCTTTTCTTATAGTTTTAGATCTGATTCAACACCAAGTGTGTCATAGATCTCTTTCATGATTAGCTCAACAGGTAGTGTCATACCACCAAACACTCTAGGTCCTTCTATAACAATTCCACTATTAGGAATAGCAGCTTTTACCTCTTTACATAGCCAGCCAATAATATTGTGCTCAGGAACTATTAAGTGTTTTGCATTTTTAGTTGCTTCTTGAATCTCTTCAATAGGGAAAGGTCTTATAGATCTAACCTTGATAAAGCCAACACTCAAATCCTCTTCTTGAGCATATCTATGCGCTTCCCTTGCTTGTGCAGCAGCACATCCAGAAGCAACAAGCATAACTTCAGCATCAGGATTTATCACTTCAATTGGACCACCTAGATACTCATATATGTACTTCATAGCTCTTCTGTTTGAATCCCATATCTCTTGTTGCCATACAGCATGTATTAGGTGACTCATAAAGTTTGATTTCTGAACAGGAGCATCTCTTTGTATTCTAGCAGGAGGTGTCTCATTATCCATAGCAGGAACAGGAGCAGCACTCGGGTCAAATTCGCTTAGTGCCATATCTTCAGGTGTCATCTCAACATAGCCTTTAGCATGTGTTACAAAGAAGCCTTCTGTTGCTACAGCAGTTGGTATATATACATCAACTTTTTCTGAGATTGCAAATGCAGCTAGAGTCATATCAAATGTATCTTGTTGGTTTTCAGCATGCAGTACTACAGCTCCGCAGTGCATAAGGTATGCCATCTCTATGTTATCAGGCTGAATAGATAGTGGTGCATTTATAACTCTTGTAAGCACACCTAGGACTGCTGGTATTCTATGTCCAGGCCATGAAGCAATAGCCTCTAAACCTCTAAGAAGTCCAGGACCTGAAGTTGCAGAAAAGATTCTTACACCAGCTCTTGCTGCACCTGCAACTGCTGACATAGTCCCTAGCTCTTCTTCTGCTCTATAATACTCTTTTATGTGACCTTGTGCATATATATCGCCAACAAGGTGCATTACCTCAGATTGTGGTGTAATAGGATAAGCGATTGCCATATCAACGCTTGAGCGTTTAACAGCTTCAGCCATAGCTTGTGCACCTGTAATGAAGCACTTTTCTCTTGGGGCTTCTTGTAGAAGATATTTAGCATCTACTAGTTTTTTCTCTATTTTTGGTGTTGAGGTTACATTTTCACTCATCTTAATCTCCTTATTCAGTTTCAGTTACTATCTCATCTTTTTGAGCCATGATGAGACTTCTATACTCTCCATAGTCAAGAACACTGATAGACTCATAGTTCTCATAATCCATAGAGGAATT
The DNA here is from genome assembly GCA_964484395.1 of uncultured Campylobacterales bacterium. Taxonomy (GTDB): domain Bacteria; phylum Campylobacterota; class Campylobacteria; order Campylobacterales; family CAZAFM01; genus CAZAFM01. The sequence goes on from CAZAFM010000003.1 coordinate 18,450, forward strand.
TTCAGGTGGTAGTTTTTTCTCCCACTTGATACCTAGTTTATCTCTCTCCTCGATGAGTATATTTTTAAATTTTACTATATCATCTGCATGCAAGTCACGGATAGAAGCCATTGCCTCTTCATGTCCCATATAAGCACAGAGTGCTATAGTGTAACAATCAGCCCCAGCTCGAATCATTCTTAAAGATAAGTTTGCATAGTGGCAGTGAACACCTACAAAAACACACGCCTTTATTTTATTCTCAATAATTGTTAAATTCGGGTGATTTGGATTGATTTCTGCTTTAACATCAATCTTTGGATATTTTGGTCTATAATCAGGCATTGGAATAATTTTGCAGTTTGGTATCTCAGATGCCAACTCCAAAATCGCTGCTGCTTTTTCTGCAACATCTGCTTTCCAATCCCACAACACTTGTGGACCTGGGAAGATAGTTGGATTCTCTCTAGTAAGAAGTGCTCTTGCAGCATCTCTCATCGCCTCTTCTTCTTCTACTTGGTTACCATACAGCAGAGCTTTTCCCTCTTCAGAGAGCTCAACTCCCATAGATACTGCTGATTTAGGCATATAGCCAACTGGACCTACTGATATTTTTTCTTTCATACTAAACTCCTTGTCACTTATGGATTATACAAATTTACACAAAAGTAGCATTGAAGCATTTTAAAAGTGAGATTATTCTATGAATAGATTTGTATGTGTAACATTTTGTAACAATAAAAAACTTGATAGAACATTAATAGTAATGATATGTAACAACTATGTAGAGTATAGGTATATAGGCAGTATGACCAATATTTCTACTACTCTTGCATTTTTAGAAAAGAGAAATTTTTACACATATTTGATACATCATCTTCTATATTAAAACCAATACATATTAGAATAGAGGGTTTATCGTACTCAGCAAGCTCCTCATAGGATATATCACCAAAAGCGTAGTTTATAATTAAGGGCTGTGGTATGTCCTCTAGTTTTACAACACCCTTAACTCTAAAAATAGATTTAGGAAGCGCTTTTAAAAGTCTTTCTAGCTCTTCAAAGCTACATGGACTCTGAATATAGAGTGGTTTTTGGGTGATTGAATCTCTAGTGGTATGGTCATGATGGGTATGGTCTTTTGCTATGTCTTGAAGTTCATCAACCCTATATATTCCTTCAAAAAGCTCTTTTTCTACATAACCTTTTGAGGTGCAACTCAAAATAGTGTTATTAAATACTGTCTTTCCTGTGAGGTTGTTTTTGATAGTAAACTCTTTATGTATATCCATAACCTCTTTTTTAAGCAACTCTAGGCTATCTTCTTTGATGAGGTCAATCTTGTTGATGATGATTATGTTAGAGCCACCAAGTTGATATTTAGCTGTTTGATTATCCCTATATATAGCAAAGTTTTTAGCATCTACTACACAGATAATCCCTTCTACTATGATGCCAAGGTTTTTTAGAGATAAAAATATAGGAAAAGGCTCAGAGGCACCTGATGTCTCAACAAAAATAACCTCTGGATTATAGTTTTGGATTATCTCTATTACGCCTCTTTCAAACTCTTCTGCAAGTTTGCAACAAATACACCCCTCTGAAATTTCAAGAACTTCACTATGCACATTTTTTAGGATTTTACCATCTATGCCAACCTCTCCAAATTCATTGACTATAATTGCAACCTTTTTGTCTTTGAAATGCTCTCTTACTGTATTTGTAAGCATTGTTGACTTCCCAACACCTAAAAATCCAGTAATTACAAAAGCGTGTATCATAGAATCATCCTTGAGGTATTTAGAGTGTTAAGGGTAGCAAGGGAGTTGCTACCCTAGAAATTTGTACTAAAGTTACTAAGAGTAGCTATCTCTTTGGAGCATCAAGAATCTGCTTAAGTCCTACCTCTTTGCACCACTGCTCAGTCAAATCATAAGCTGATGATGCTGTTTGTAGGTTTTTGTCAATAAGTTCCATCTTCTTCTTGAACTTCTTCTCAATAGCTGAGTCAAGTGTAGCTGTACCACCAGAAGCGGTGTATTTTTTCAAGAATCTATCTTTTATACCCTCTTCAATAGCTGGTTTATCAACAGTACCTAGTGCTCCAAAAAGTGCACCTAGCATCGCCATATTAGTAGCTAGCTCTGTTCCTGCAAGATCAATAGCGAACTTTGTAAAGTCTTTTGTAAGCACTTTAACATTCAAGTCATCTAATCTTTTCTTATCAGAGGCTGTTAATAGCTCAGTGTCACTATTGATAATTACAAGACCATCCTCTTTGATACCTGAGTAAAAAGGCATTGTATAGGATTTACCCATTGTGATAACTTGTGGATGATATACCATTATAATGTCAGGATATATAACTTCACCCCTATCATATACTGGAACAGTTGCAATCCTAGCATAGCTCTCTGAGGGTGCCATTCTCTTTTCAGCACCAAAAAAAGGATTTGAAACTGCATAGTAACCTACTGTGTCTGCTGCAGTAGCTGCGATATGGGCAGCTGTAACTGCTCCTTGCCCACCAAGTGCAGGCATTCTGATTTTAATTGAATCTTTTGCCATTATAAAAGTCCCTCTTCTTTGCATTTTGCTATATTTTTTTCTGCTTCAGGTGAAAGATGTCTAAAAAACTGAAACCTATCTTTATCTCTAGCCTTCATCTCTCCTAAGCCCTCATTTGCACTCAAGCCTATCTCAAGTATACAAGGAGTGTGTAGGTTTACAAAACTAGGACCTACCTCTCTAGCTGTCAAAATCGCTTCTTTAATCACTTTTGCAACTTGCTTAGGGTTCGACCCTGTTAAGTTAGCAGAGTAGTGGCATCCAGATGTTACTGCTATATCCCATAAAGGAACTTTGTCAAACTGCTTACCTTTAGGTGCCATTTTAAAAACATGACCCTTTGCAGTCGCACCACTCTCTTGACCACCAGTATTTGCATATACTTCATTATCAAAACAGATTGTAGTTATCTTCTCTTGTCTGAAAAAAGACTGGAGTGTGTAATCAAGTCCTATATCAACAGTAGCACCATCACCAGCAAGAACAACAACATCTTTAGGCTTATCAGGAAATCTCCACTCTAGAACTCTTTTTATTCCAGATGCTACTGAGTTTTGGTTTCCAAATAGTGAGTGCACAGTATGGAGTGCAATATGTGGGAACATTAGTGAAGTACAACCTGTTGAGTTGACTATAATAGTCTCTTCTGGATTTGGAAGGGCTGCTAGGACATATCTTATTGTTGCAGCTTCTGGGCATCCTGCACAGAGTGAATGCTCTTCTATAATCTCTTTTGAGATAGGTAGCTCATTTATCCCTCTTGGCTTATCTTGTTTACAAGCCCATGTAGCCCTCTCCTCAAGATCTATAATCTCCTGAGGCATAATATCTCTAAATTCTGGGTTGATTTTATACATATCATAAGACATCTTAAGCTCCTTTACCAGTGTTTACTACTTCCATAACTTCAGCGATAATCGCTTCAGCAGGCATACTCATACCACCGGCGACTCTTGGTCCAGCGATAACCTCTGCATCACACTTTCTATATAGTGATGCTTTGACTTCGTTTGCAAGCCAACCAACTACATTTAGCTCAGGTACAAATGCATACTTAACACCCTTCATAGCTTCAAGAAGCTCATCATGTGGAAAAGGTCTTATAGTTCTTAACTTGATAACTTTAGTTTTAATTCCCAGTTTTTCTAGCTCTCTTTTTGCTTCTTTTGCTTGGTTTGATGCTGTTCCACATGCAATTAGTGCAATCTCTGCATCATCTTCTCCTACAGTGTGGACTAGTCCACCTAGGAAGTGTTTTGTGTATGGTATTGATCTCTCTACTGCTGATCTTATCTCCCACTGCCAGCTAGCATGCGTTGCATAAGATATGTAGTTTGACTTCATTACAAATGGGTCTCTTAAAAATCTACCAGGTGACATCTCAGCATCTATTGGAGGAAGTGGAGCTTTGTATGGTTCATAAGGTTTAAGTGCAATATCATCACTTGGAATCTCAACAGCTTCTCTAGTGTGAGATACAAAGAACCCATCAATAACTGTAATAATAGGAACATGAACATCTGGTTTCTCTGCAACCTCAAAACCAGCAATAGTCATATCAAATAGTTCTTGCACATTCTCAGCATACCAGATAATACAACCTGTCTCTAGTAGATAGAAAACCTCTAAGTTATCTGGCTGAATTGTAAGTGGTGAGTTGATACCTCTTGCCATAAGTATTAGTTGAACTGGAATTCTAGTTCCTGACCACATAGCAAAGTTTTCCATAGCTCTCAAAGTTCCAGGTCCAGAAGTGGTCGTAATAGTTCTAGCTCCAGCCATTGCACAGCCTGCCACTTCAGACATTACACCAAACTCGTTTTCACCTCTAAAGTATGTACCAACATAGCCATCTCTCCACAACTCTCCTATAAGGTGAGCTCCCTCTGATTGTGGTGTGATAGGATATGAAACAGAAGCATCAACAGTACATCGTTTAACCGCTTCTTGTAGGATTTCTGATCCTGTCATGAAGTGTTTTGTTCTAGGCGCCTCAAATAGCATATAATCGGCTGTCACTAGAGTCTGTCCGCTCCAATTTTTTGTATCTGTCATTTTATTTCTACTCATTTTATCTCCCTAGCTCTGCTTTTACTTCTTTGGCAATTTTAATAAACTTCTCAAGCTCTTCAGCGTGTTGGTCTCTCAAAGTAGCCATTGCATCCTCGTGTCCTGATAAGCCACAAATCGCGATAGTATAACAATCAGTCTCAGCACGCACTATTTTGAGTGCGACATTAGCATAGTGACAGTGGACACCAACAAATATTGCTGCTTTAATATCGTTATGCCAAATTGTTAAGTTCGGATGATTTGGGTTTATCTCAACTTCTGGGTTAATTTTTGGATATTTTGGTCGGTAATCATACATTGGAATCATCTTTGCACCAAGTATGTCAGCTATCTCTTTAACCAAAGTAGCTTTCTTTTTTGCTTCTTCACTCCAACCATAGAGCACTTGCGGTCCTGGGAAGATTGTTGCATTATCTCTTGTAAGCATAACCTTCGCAACCTCTCTCATTGCAACCTCTTCATCAACCACCTCTTCTAATAGAAGTGCTTTTCCTTCTGGTGGTGTGATGATACCTTCATAAGTAGCCACCGGATATGGTGAGTAATACGCTGGGCCAATGTTTGCCATAAATTCTCCTATAAAGTAATTTTCACATTAATAATGAGCTAAAGCTTTTTAGCTTACTCTTCCTTAGCTTGCGCCATAACCATTGAGATACAGCCTCTATTAAGTAAGTCTGTGCAGACATAGACACATAGAGCGCACCCCTTGCATCTATCACTATCAACCCAAGATGTATTGTTCTCTTTATCGAACATAAGCGTATTTGCTTCTGGACAATAAAGTGTACACATATTGCATTTATGCTCAGCACATTTGTCCGAATCGACTTTTGCTATATAATACATAGTTCCACTCCATGTTGTAAATTAATCTACTAAAACTCCACTAAAAAGAAGCAAGCTAGAGCAGATCTTCGTAATGCTACTAAATAGATAAAATTGTGTTGAGGTCATATACACTTCATTAATGCATAGTAGCTCAACTTCAAGACTATCTACTTTGAAATAAGGTTATACCAAAATTTACTTTAGAATTATTTTAGACAACCTATTTTGTGTAAAATCTTGGTGTTTATTACAATCTATTACCAATAAAAAGGCAGAACCTAGAGAGCTTTTAGTGCATCCTCATAGTCTGGCTCTTCCGTGATTTCTGGCACTATCTGCTTGTAAGCAACTTTACCATCTGTATCAATAACTAGTATTGCTCTACAAGTAAGACCAGCTAGAGGACCATCAGTTAGTAGCATACCGTATTTTTGTGCAAACTCTTTATTTCTAAAATCAGAACAAACTGTAAGGTTTTCTATACCCTCAGTGGTGCAAAATCTAGTTGCCGCAAAAGGAAGATCCATAGAGATAATAATAACCTCTGCATTACTAACTGAAGCTGCTTTTTCATTAAACTTCCTAGCTTCAGCTGCGCAAACAGGAGTATCTAGTGAAGGGACTGCTACAAGAACTTGCTTTTTATCACCCTTGCCACCGATTTTCTTATCACTAAGATTACTTGCCACTAGTGTTACTTCAGGTGCACTATCACCTACATTTACTTCACTACCACCTATGTTTACTGTTTTGCCTTTTAGCTTTGTCGTTACCATCAACTCTCCTTGTTTGAATTTATGAAAATCTCTTAATGAGATAACTCTACTCTTATTTGTCTTAAATATACAAATAGAGTTCATCTAGAAGGATATATCAGAGGCTAAGAGCTACTCTTAGAGTGGGAATTATGGAATAGTTTTTGCATATATTAAGAGCAGGAAAGCAAAAAAGGAAGCTCTATGGAGATGATTACTACAATAATAGGTGTTATTATAGTTATAGGTGTGTTGAAGTTTCTAAAAGGGCTAAATCACAAAAAACATAGTAGCAACGGTCATTCACACATTATAAATAACTACAAATACAAACTTACAGATGCTGATTAGTCTAGGTTTATAGAGACATCTATAGTTCTTTTTGGCTCACCAATAAAGTAGCCTTGTGAGTAGTCAACACCAAACTCATTTACTGCTTCAAATACCTCTTTAGAATGGACAAACTCCGCAATAGTCTGGATATTTAACCTTCTTGAAAAATCAACAATAGTCTTAGAGATAATCTGAGAGTTTTTATCTCTATCTGAGTTTTTGATGATTGAAGAGTCAATTTTGATAAAGTCAATATCAAGGTTTATGATGTGGGCGAAGTTAGAATAACCACTACCAAAGTCATCTATTGCGATTTTACAACCGTATGATTTGACCATTGAGATAAAATCAGCTATGGACTCATAGTTTTTGATATGTTCTGATTCTAGTATCTCAAAAATCACTCTATTTGAAATCTCTTGACCTTCAAATCTATCTTTTATAAAACCGATAGTCTTCTCATCAACTATGTCTTCTATGGAGAGGTTTACAGAGAAAAGATAGTCTGTATCTACGAAGTTTTCAATAGCGTTATCTATAATGTTTCTTGTGATGTTTTCATACAGTCTTGAGCGTTTTGATATGTCTAAGAAGAAAAAAGGAGCGTATACATTTCCCTCTTCACTTATTAGTCTTGCAAGGCACTCAAACTTGTTTATCTTTTTTGTTTTATTATCTATAATTGGCTGAAAGAACGCTACAACTCTTCTATCCTCAAGTGCGTTTTTGAGTATTTTGAGCCACTTTAGGTTCTGTTCATACTCTTTTACAACCATCATTGATTTATCATAAAACAGAAACTGCTTCCTAAGTTTTTTTGCTCTTTTTAGTGCCATATCGGCTCTATTAATGATATTGTCTTTACTTCCTCTAGCAATACCTGCTGTAACATTTAGATGTATTTTTTGCTCATTTGCTATAAAGAGATGTCTCTCTATGAAGTCATGAATGTGTTGAATAAAATCCTTTAAGACATTGTGTTCCAAATCTTTTGCAGAAAACATAGCATACTCATCAGCTTGTAGGCGATATAGAGTAAAAAGCTGCGAACTCTCTTTAATATGACCATCTATAATTCTAGCAATTTCATTTAATATCTGATCACCTACTTTGTTCCCATAGAAGTCATTTATCTCTTTAAATGAGTCTATATTTAGAAGAATAACAATAGTATCTTCTTTAGCCTCATCTATGTCTTTAAGTAGTTTTGCTCTATTAGGAAGTCCAGTTAGCTTATCATTATAAAGCTGTGTATGTAGTTCTTCATTTTTCTCTTTTATAATAAGAATATTCTGTTTTAGTTTTGCATTTAACTTCTCAAGTTCTAGTCTTTTTTCTTCTAGTTCATCTTCAAACCACTTCCTATCTGTAATATCAGTCCAGTTTGATATAGAAACACTTTCATCTTTATATGTTATGGTGTTTGAGATGATATCAAGATATTTTTCATTTCCACTTTTGGTAGTAACTCTAGCTTCTTGAAATCTAGAGATAAATTTCTCTCCAGCTAATCTTCTTTTTTGGTTTTCTCTAAAAGATATCTCATCATCTTTGTTCTCAAATGTAATGTTTTCAAATGGGTCTTTTGAGTAGAGCTCATCTTTACTAAAGCCAGTTATCTCTTCTATGGCTTTGTTTACATATAAAAACTTATCTTTTATGATACAGATACCACTTGGAGAGTCCTCTGCTACTGTGCGAAAGAGCTCTTCACTCTCATTTAGCTTTTTTTGAGCATCTTTAAACTTCGCTCTAATAGCGCATTTGTAGAGATTAGAGTGGAGTTTTTTACTATCTACAGGCTTATTTACATAGCTCTCTACCCCAATATTTATAGCTTCTAGTAAGTACTCAATATCATTAAAAGCACTTACTACAGCAATAGGTGCATCAGGGTCTATCTCTTTTATCTCTCTACTCATATCAAGACCATTTTTTTTAGGCATCTGTATATCAGTCATTACAATATCTGGGTTTTTATCTTTAAAAACTTCTAAGCCTACTTGCCCATTTTCAGCACTATATACCTCTTTGAAGCGTCTTTTCAAAAAGTCTACTAAAGACTCCCTAACCCACTCTTCATCTTCAACGCAGAGTATGCTAAGGTCTTTAAAAATCTCTCTATCTGTACTCACTTATACCTCTTTTGAAAAATCGTACTCTACATTTTGGTTTTGTAACTTCAGTCTAAACTCATGTAGTAGGTTTTTAACAAATTTCTTATCATTTACATAAAAAAGAGCCTTTGGTGTATCAAAAATATCCGCAGGTCTTACTTCAAGAAGTCCTTCTATATCATAACCCATAAGCTTAGCTTCTTTGGTTATGAAGCTTTGAAGATTCTCCCCTATACCTATTAAATCTTTTTTTTGAGATATTTTGTATCCACTTAGGTCAAATTCCATAAACGATGAAGCGTCTATAGTATAGAGATAGTACTTTAGTACTTCTGAAGAGCTTGAAATTACAAAGTTTGTATCAATATTTAGTCCAAAAAGTAACTCTTTATCGCTTGTTATCTCTCTTTGTGTTCTTTGTGTTGTATAATCTTTTTTTATATCACCACTTTGTAGTCGCTCTTCTATTCTATAAATGAGCTTATCAAACTCACTATTGAACTTCTCAATCTCTTCATTTACTTCTAGTATAGCACTCTCTTTTTCTTTGATGATACTATCTTTTATGCCAAGCTCACTCTCTAGTACACTAACCCTTCTTGTGAGCTCATTTATCTTTTTAAGACTATACTCAAACTCAACCTTAAGGGCTGATATATCCTCTCTAAGAGCGCTGTTTTGTTCTTTTAAAGTTTTATTCTCTTTATTTACAAGCATAAACTGCTGCTTGTAGTGCTCAGCACGAGTGTTATGGACTCTCATCTAAGATCCTTAAAATCATTTATTTAGATAGATTTGTAATAGTAGTATAGTGTGTTGTTGCTTTTCTTTTGATAAGATGGATTAGGTTAGCATAGCTTTAAGAAGCTTGACTTCTTAAAGCGTATCATGACTTCTGAAAGAATTCTAATATTAAAACGGCCAGATAGACTCTACAAGGCGAGTTCCCCATCTTTTTTCTGTAGCCTTCCTTAGTTGACCCTCTGTGTTGTACATTATTTTAGCATCTGCTATATATTGTGAATCTATAGAGTTTGCAGCACTTATATCCTCAGGTCTAATAACCCCACTGACACGGATGTTTTGCTTCTCACCATCTATAAGTATCTCTCTTCCACCCTCTATGAAGTAGTTTCCGTTGTTTAGGATTTTGATAACCCTAGCTGAAACTGTTGTTGTAAAGCTCTCTTGTCTTTGTTGAGAGCCTGAACCATCAAATTCACTTGAACTATCAAGCTCCGCACCTATGTTTGTAATACCATTTATGCTATTCATAGCTCCACTTACAGCTGCATTTATTGCATTACCTTCTGCATTATAGCCAGTATTTAGTCCACCTAGACCTAGTGCTGCATTGTAGTTAGTTGATTTTGAACGGTCTGAGTTTTGAGTAGCAGTCTCTTGAATTACCACTGTTACTATATCATTTACTGACATAGCTTTTCTATCAGAGTAGAGCGGACTATCACCTTGATTAAAAAGGCTCCCCGCGTTTCCAAGCTCATACTCCTCCTCACGAGAAGGTAGCTCCTCAACATACTTAGGTGGAGCAAAGCTTATTGCAGGGTCTTGTCTAGTTGTACATCCACTAAAAAAAAGCATCCATGCTATTAGTGTAAAAGTTAAAATCCATCTCATACAAATGTCCTTATTTGAGTTTTGGTATAATAAAGCAAATATAATTCCAAAGGATGGAGATGTCTGAACTAAAAAACAGAATAAACAGCGAAGTAAAAGAGGCGATGAAAAACAAAGATGCCCAAAAAAGAGATGCCCTAAGAATGCTAACAAGTGCTATAAAGCAAGTAGAGGTAGATGAGAGAAAAGAGTTAAAAGATGAAGATGTAGTCAAAATAATCCAAAAAGCCATAAAACAAAGAGAGGATGCAGCTACTCAGTATAGAGAAGGTGGACGAGAGGAGCTAGCAAGTAAGGAGGAGGCTGAGATTGAGATTTTTAAGACCTACCTACCAGCACAATTAAGTGATAAGGAGCTTGAAGAAAAACTAAAGTCAATTATAGATAGTGTTGGCGCTACAAGTATGAAAGATATGGGAAAAATCATGGGTGTTGCTACCAAAGAGATAGGTAGTAGTGCAGATGGTAAAAGAATAAATATGGTCGTAAAAAAACTACTCTCATAGACTACTATAGTCAGTTTTTGATTTCTGCTCAATAAGTAGGTAGTTTTGGGTATCAAATCTATTATTTTGATACTCAAAAACCCCTGCACTTAGTTTGTTTCCATATACACAGCCTGTATCTAGTCCTACTGAGTTTTTTAGGACTTTTGCACTCTTAAAAACCTGATGACCATAGACTACAAATCCTTGCTCTCCACCATATTGCTCAGCCCAGAATGTATCTCTTTTGTCTTTTTGATCTAGTGATATAAACTTTCCATTTTTATCTAGATATCTAGTATGAACAAGTTTGCTAAAACCATATCTATCAAGCCTATCTACCCTAGCTCCTCTCCATAAACCACCGTGCAAAACTGTGATGTTCTGGACTTTTATGTAGTATGGAAGTGTTGAGAGGAAGAGAATGTCTTCACTATCAAGTTCTGTAAAAAGAGCCTTTTGTTTTTGGTTAAGGTTTAGGGTTTGAGTGTTTTTTTTAAGGGAGTTTTTGTATTTTAAAAACTTCTCTTCATGGTTTCCTAGAACTGTTTTTATGTTGTTGTTTTTTATGAACTTTATTAGTTTTTTAGAGTATAAGCCTTTGTTGATAATATCGCCTACACATATCTCTAAATCACCTTTTTGTGGCTTTATCTTCTCTCTTAGTGCTAAAAACTCCTCAAAGCACCCATGCAAATCACCATAAACTATAAGCCTCATAAAAGCTTCCCTCTCCTTCCTTCTAAGCCATATCTGAAACAAATCAAACAAATTTTGTGTGATTATAGCATATTGGGTGATTTTTTTATAAATATATTCGTAATACTATTGTATCATAGACAGATATAGAGTGTGCTACCATCTAAATAAAGAGAGGATTTTGATGAAACCAAGTCCAAATGACAATGAGCTTAGCTTCTCAAGTAGTGAGATAATCGTATCAAAAACTGATACAAAAGGGAAAATTACTTATGGTAATAAGCTGTTTATTGAACTATCCAAGTATAGTGAGAGTGACTTAATAGGTAAACCACATAGCACTATTAGGCATCCTGATATGCCTAGGACTATATTTTGGCTTTTGTGGGATAGAATTCAGAATGGGAATGAGATATATGCGTATGTAAAAAATCTCTCAGCTGATGGGTCATACTATTGGGTTTTGGCAAATGTTACACCATCCTTTGACCCAAAAGGAAGTATTATAGGTTACTACTCAGTAAGGCGAAAACCAAAAAAGGAGTTACTAAGTAGTGAAATTATTCCACTTTATAAAAAACTTCTAGAGGTAGAGTCAAATGGTGGACTAGATAAAGGAAAAGAGTTTCTAGATGATATGTTAGAAAATAAGGGAGTTAGCTATGATAAGTTCATCCTATCTTTATAGAATAGAGGTTATTTGTTATGCATTAATTGGACTTGGAATTATAGGTGCTATAAGCAGTGTCACACTAGGACTAAACTATGTAGCACTTGTAGTTTTTCTTATCATCATCATCGTAGCTATCCCTCTTAAGTTAGTAGTAGCAAATCTTAAAAAAGAGCTTGTAAGGGTTTCAGAAATTGTATCAGATGCCTCAAAGGGAAACTTTGAGAGAAGAGTTACTTTTGTCAAAGGCGGGGAGGAGATGAGTAAACTCTCTTGGGGAGTGAATGACCTATTAGATCAGATGGAGACATTTATAAGAGAGATTACAACCTCTATAAGCAAAGCCTCAGAAGGTGAGTTCTATCGAAAGGTTGACGAACAAGGACTTAATAGCTCACTTATTCGCTCATCAACACTCATTAACCAGTCAATCAATCAGATGGAAACAAGTTATGAGAAGATGCAAAGAGAGGAGCTAAATATGGCACTCTCTAAAATAGATAGAACAAAAGAGCAGATTCAGTTAGTCCGTGAGGGTATGAGTAAGGATATTAAGGTTCTAGATGTTCTAAGTGCAAAAATAAAAGAGGCAGCAGAGCTCTCAAATCAGAGCAAAAAAGAGACAGAGGATGTAGTTGAGAGTCTACATGAGCTAGTAGGTATTATAGCCGGAAATAATGATGCAATAACTTCACTAGCTAGTAGGGCGGTTGAGATAAATAGTGTTGTTCAGCTAATTACTGATATAACAGAGCAAACTAACCTTCTAGCTCTAAATGCAGCCATTGAATCAGCAAGAGCAGGGGAACATGGAAGGGGGTTTGCAGTAGTTGCTCAAGAGGTTAAAAAACTAGCTGAACGAACACAGAGGGCTACTAGCGAGATTAGCCTACAGATAAAGACACTCCAACAAGAGACTGATGATATTCATGGAAATTCTGAAAATATGAATAACATAGCTCAAGAAGCAGAAAAAACAATCAAATCTTTTGAAACAATCCTTATGAAGCTTAATAAAGAGAACAATGAAGTAGCTCTTGAAACAAAAAGAGTAGAGAATGCAATATTTGGAAATCTTGTCAAAATAGACCATATTGCATTTAAATCAGATGCTTATGGTGCCTTTTATGTAGGTGATGATAGTAAGAAGTTTGATGATGCTAACAACTGTAGGCTTGGTCAGTGGTACAACACAAAGGGCAAAGATATGTATGGAAACCTACAGTCTTACAAAGAGTTAGCAGCTCCACATCAAGAGTATCATGATAGTATCATAGAAGCTGTTGAGTACCTCAAAAACAAAACTATTTTTGAACATAGAGATGAGGTTATTAGTAAGTTTGAGAACTCCGAGGCGCTTAGTAAGAGAGTATTTGGCTTGATTGATAAGATGCTAGATGAATCAAACAGCTAATAGCTTCTAATTACTTACTAAAAGAGAACTCCACTTGAGGGGTTCTTTTTGGAATTGATGGTTCTGTTGCATCATTTCCTGGGTATAGGTTTTTAGGTCTAGTTTTATCTCTTTGAAGCTGTTCATCATCCTCTCTTATCTCTTTAGAGTTATCTTTTACACTTAGGTGGCTATTGCTCTTCTTAGGAACAGGAGGCGGAGCCTCTGGAAGCTCTATTTTTTGTTCTGCAAATGCAATAGATAGTAAAAAAACTGTTGATATAATTAAAAACTTCATTTATAAATCTCCTTGTATTAGCATGAACTATTTTATGCTTTGCTCTCTGTTTTTGTATGCAAGTCCTATAAGTAAAAATAGTACCGCCACCATCACATATACAAAGGTAGGTATAGGGACAGGATCACCCTTAGCGTATGAGTGAAGCCCACTTAAGTAGAAGTTCACACCAAAATAAGTCATAAGAACTGAGAAAAATGCCACTATTGAGCCTATATTAAAGGTGTAGAAACTATAAAGACCTTTTATAAATCTCATATGAATTACAAATGCATACACAACTATTGTTATAAGAGACCAAGTCTCTTTAGGGTCCCAGCCCCAGTATCTACCCCAACTCTCGTTTGCCCATACTCCACCTAGAAAGTTTCCAATAGTAAAAAGCACTAAACCTATAATAAGTGTTATTTCATTTATGTATGTCAGCTCTGCTATGCTTTTTTCTAGCTTCTGTTTTGAAGATGGTCTTTTAAGTGCCATAAGTATAAGTGTGATAATACCAAGCAAGGCTCCAAGTCCAAAAAACCCATAACTAGCAGTAATAACTGAAACATGTATAGTCAGCCAGTATGAGTTGAGAACAGGGATTAGGTTTGTTATTTGTGGGTCCATCCAGCTAAGATGAGCTACAAAAAGAACAACAGCACTCAAAAATGCAGAAGCTCCAAGAGCTAGGGGGTTGTTTCTAACCAAAAGAAGTCCAGCTAGTATGCTCGCCCATGCTATATATATCATAGACTCATACCCATTACTCCAAGGTGCGTGACCGGATATATACCATCTAAGCCCTAAGGCAAAAGTCTGGATGATAAAAGCTATAATAAAAACAGCCTTTGCACTATTTAATATAATGTGCATTTTTGATATAGGCTTTATGATGTTAATTACTCCTATAATCATTAAAAGCAAGCCAAGTAAACCAAAAACAGGCATAAGCATCTCAAAAAAGTTGTAGTTATAATAGAGTATTTCAGCATCAATCTTTGCTTCAGAAGGGATGATAGATACTCCATAGAACCTCTGAAATTCATCTATTCTTCCTAAGGCTTCATCAGCTAACTCCCACTCTCCAGTATTCATACCTATCTCTACAGCTTCAAAGTAACCATAAGTTAACTCTTTTACCTTATCTGAAAGCTCTTTAGGAAAGCTCTCTATTGCCTCTATAGGACTAAACCACTTTTTGGCCTTATCTCCTGGTAGGGGGTATATGCTTAAAATAGAGCCTGTATAGACCATATAGGTAATATTTAGCCTCTCATCTGCTTTTATTGCTTCTTTGTCAAGTTTACTCTGATAAGCTGGTCTTTTCTGGTTAGCTTTTTCAAGAATATCTGCTATCTTATAGACTCCGCCTCCATGACCATCTGTGTTAAAAAAGTCAATAAACGCAGCATATTTTTGAGACTCCTTTAGTCCTAAGACCTCTCTTAGTTCAGGGTGCTTAACAGATATAAACTTAACCTTCTCCCATGCATCAGGTCTTACAAGCATTCCAAGAAGTACTTGAGTAGGATGAAGCCCATGAAAAGAGCTATCTTGATGGACTTTGTTCACCATCTCAAAGGCCAAAGTCTCTATAGGTTTAACCCTCCCACCTACATCTTGAACTAGAAGTTTTCCAAGCTTTTTTGAGTGCTCTAGACTTACTGAATCTATAGCTTTTAGTATATCTTCAGGGGTTTGTGCGTGTAGTGTATTTGGTTGTAGCAGTGCAAATAGCGCTACTGTGGCTATGAATAGAGCTTTTAGACTTTTTATCTTAGAAGAGAGTCTTAGTATCCTCCCTTTTGGTAGAAAAATAGCAGCTAACATACCAATTGAGAGTAAGAAGTAGCCTATGTATGTAACTAAAGTTCCCCAGTAGTCGTGGTTTACACTCAAAATAGTTCCTTTTTCATCCATATCGTATGATGCTTGATAGAATCGGTAGCCTTTGTGCTCAAGTATGTGGTTCATATATATAGAGTAATCAAAGCTTTTGTTAAGACTATCAATAACCCTTACTTCACTTCTGTATGAAGCTGGCGCCATAGAGCCTGGGTATCGCTCTAGGATAAAGTCATTTAACTGCAGGGCAAAGGGTAGGGTTATTGTTTTTGAGCCATATCCTAAGGCTATATTTAGTCCACCTACTTGAGCTGTTTTAAAGTTGGTTTGTGCCCCCTTTTTTCCAAAAACGAATATATTTTTACTATCTCCGTTGTACTCTACCTTGAACTTCAAGAGATCTGGAATCTCCTCACTTTGGGATTTAGGAGCACTTTTGTATGTTGTATCTGCACTCTCTAGATACTCTTGTAGTACAAACTGCTTATCTCCTGAAGTGTATAGTTTCTTTTTTTCAAAGGGTATTTCAGTCTGTGGCTCTATATCTTTTTGCTCTTGAGTATCCATATCAAGAACAGACATAGTAGCAGCCCCTCTAATCATAAGCTCCCCATCTTTCTTGTATACAATAATCTCACTCAAAGCATTAGGCTCAAAAGCTATACTTAGTCCTTGTGGATATTTGCTCTCACCCTCTTTTATAAGTACACGAGTAGGAGCACTCTCTTTTGCTACTACTAAAGATATTACCCCCTCTCCATCACTACTTGGGGTCATCTCTTCAACTGCTGAAGGTATGTAGTTTTCTAGTGATATTTTAAGCTTGTTTCCACTTAAGTCCAGCTCACTATCAAAGTCATTACTACCAAGTGCACTAAAAAGAACAGGACTCTCAAACTCATAATGAGTGCCATCTTCTTGTACCTTTAGCTCTACATAGGCTCTTTCACTTAGCATAGTATTAGTTCTCTCACCCTCTCTAATATGCATTATACCTTCAAAGCCAAAAAACCGAGTTATTGCAGCTCCTAGAAGTATAACCAAAAAAGATATGTGAAATAAGAATATTGGAAACTTATCTTTTTTGTACATTTTGTACTTGAAGATATTAAAAAGTAGATTTAGTGCTAGTAGAAAAAGTAGAGCTTCAAACCATCTTGCATTATAGATTAGTGCTTTTGCACTCTGTATTCCATAGTCATTCTCTATAAAGGTAGCAACTGCCATAGCTAATGCAAATATTATAAGCAGTAAACCAGTTGTTTTCATTGAGACAATTGAGTTTTTTAGGTTATTTATGAAGTTTTGCATATTGTGATAAAGTCCTCTTTTTGGGGATTGTAACTAGTTCTTGGTCAAAAAAAAGTGCCTATTTTAAACTAAAATATAGTTTTAAATTTGCTTCAAGTTCTACCTAAAAGTTAGAACTTCTTTTTTTATCTTTCCTAGAGCATCAATTGCCTCTTTTAGGTGCTCTACCTCTATATCTATAGCCTGGATACTCCATTCACCGACACTCTGGGGTGGTTTCATCTGACCTCTTTTTATCATTACATAGTCAATAAACGAGATATGTGCCATATTAAGCAAGATATTTATCTCTTCATTTGAGTTTTCTATCTCTCTTAAAATAGAATCAATCTTCTCAAACATCTCAAGCTCCTTGATCGTGGATAGAAGATTTTTACATCTTTAAGTTAAAAAAGAGATTATTTCTACCTTAGAATGAGGCTAAGAGTGCCAAAATACTCTTTTAGTGCTACAAAGCTTCCATTAAATCCATTAGAACTAGGAAAAAAGTCTCTAAAACTATAAGCTATACCATCTGATTGAAAATCAGCACCATATCCTAGAGTATTAAAACCTAATGAGTTAAATATAGTTGTAGCTCTATTTAGATGGTAAGCTGAGCTAACAAGGGCTACTTTTGGTCTCTCTATTCCATAGCTTTCAAACATCTCTTTTAGGTATTTTGCGTTTTGATAGGTGTTTAGGCTTTTTGATTCTATTAGTAGATAAAAACCACTACCCTGAAGTGAGTCTTTAAGCTCTATACTTATACCAAATGGTTTATATACTCTATTTATATCCTCTATGAAGCCATGAGCCTCTAGTGTTTTCTTATTTCCACCACCACTATATACAAGAGGTATATTACCACCTTTTGCTAACTCTACCCCAAGTAGTGCTCTTTTTAGCGCTCTGGGACTTAGCTTAAAATCAACATCCTCAGAGCCAACACCACCTCCTAAAACAACTACAAAATCAGAATTTGCAAGAGGCTTGTGTATTCTATATGGCTCTTCAAGTGGGTAGAGTAGCAGTGAAGCAAAAAACGATGAAGATAATACCCAGAAAAAAACTACAAGAAAAAGAGTAAATTTTCGCAGGTTTTTTATAAAGAGGTAGCCAAACAAAAGCAGTGTGACAAAAAGCCCAGGTGGTAGAAAAAAGGTTATAAATATTTTTGAAACTATATAAAAAAAACTCACCCTTCAAACCTCTTTCTCATCATATTTTCAAGCTCATCATACCAGCTTTCACTTTTAAAATCAGGTCTATAAGCCTCTAGAAACTCTACACTAAACTTTTTTTTATTAATCTTAAAGTTTTTGGGATCAAAAACCTCTCTACTTCCTTTGATAATAACTGGTTGTATTTTAGCATTTGCTGTTGAGATGATGGCTTTTACACCCTCTTTGAAAGGAAGTAGTTTTTTTCCATCACCTCTAGTGCCTTCTGGAAATATACAGATAACTCTACCCTCTTTTATCCTCTCTTTGGTAGTTCTTATCATCCGGATAATCTCTTTTTTGTTTTTTCTATCTATTAAAATCATCTTTGGAAGCTTGAGAGCAAGCCCAAAAAAAGGTATATCTCCAAGCTCTTTTTTAGCAACCCAGCAAGGGTTTGCATCCAAAATATACTCTAAAAAAATAATATCTAAATCACTTTGATGGTTTATTACAAGTATTTTAGCACTATTATCAAAACTCCCCTTTACCTCAGCTCTAAAAGGAAAAATATTTACTAGAATATTGACAATTGCTTTTCTAATAGTTCTTATTTTGGAGTCACTATTTTTAAAAACAGCCATAAAAAATATAGAAATAGTAAAAATCACCATCAAGAGTATATAGAAAAAAAACATCCTAATTTTTGGTATCACTTCTTTTTATCCATCCAATTTTGTTGTCTAACTCTATTTTGATGTATTGACCCTTTTTGGCTAGTAAATCAGCTTCTGCACTAGTTGTAGTAGTATGAAAAACAGTGGAGTTTGGAGTAGGTAGAATCTGTATTTTAGCTCCTTTTTTAACTACAACACTCCCCTTTTCAAAAAGAAAAAACAGCATAGCAACACCAACTAAAAGTGCAAGAAGTAAAAATATCTTTTTTCTTTTGAAAACAAAAAGAGCTACAAAAAGAGAGACAAGAGATACGCTAAGAATTATTTTTGTGAAAAGAAATGTATTTTTAGGTTTCAAATCACTCTGCGTGCTTACCCGTTCGTCAGTTGGCTTGTTTTCAAATACTATCTCTTCAAATCTCTTTTTTTGTGTATTGAAGTATTTGAATTCTATCTCTTTTATGTTTTTGTTAACTACTACATAATATATGAGCTTCGAATCATAATAGTCCCCCTTATAAGATTCAAGACCTTGCTTTTTATACTTCTTTAGATGAAAATCCTCTAGGTTTGAGTTTTGTGCATTTAGTTCAAATATCATAATATTGTGAGAGTCATCAAAAATAGCAGATCTAAACTCATCAGTTTTTAGCTCTTGTGCAAACACCCCACTAAAATTCTCAACTTCTACGGGAATAATATCTATATCTTCAGAGTCAAGTGAAATAGTATCTAGTGTAACTCCTTGATTTATAAGTGATATGTCAATAGCTGGTGTTCTAGCATCTTTAGATAAAGCTTTTATAAGATATGTAGTTGAGTATAGGTTATCTCCTTGACTACGCCATTTTGGATTTTCATCTAGAGCTTCTAAGCCTTGAAGTGATAGCTCACTACTAAGAGTACCCTCTTCAAGCACTAAAAGCTTGACCTCTATAGGAAAGACTGAGCCTTTATAGGCACTACTAGGAGTAGAATACTCTTTTAGATAAAGAAGCTGAGGACCACTAGCTCCTACAAGCGTAAAGAGCAGAAAAAAAAGGAGTAGTGCAACCCTCATATCTATCCTAGAAGGGAACGGAGCATCAAGACACCATCATCTGAGCCTAAAGGCTTCTCCATAGCCCTCTCTGGGTGGGGCATTAAACCAAATACATTTTTGTTTTCATTACATATACCTGCAATATCTTCTAGTGACCCATTTGGGTTGTTTATGTATTTTAGAAGTATTAAGTCCTTATCTTCTAGCTCTTTTAAATCATCTTCTAAACAGTAGTAGTTCCCTTCTGCATGAGCTATTGGGATATTGATTTTATCGCCCTGCTTGTATGGGTTTAAAAATCTGTTATTATTGTTTACTACTTCTAGCTCTTGATGCTTTGAGATGAAGTGTAGATTTTCATTTCTCTTCATGGCACCCTTTAAAAGTCCTGCTTCAAGTAGTATCTGAAAGCCATTACATATTCCAAGTACCCTGCCACCTTTGTTTGCAAACTCAACAACAGCATTCATAATAGGGCTAAATCTAGCAATAGCACCACTTCTAAGATAATCACCATAACTAAACCCACCAGGAAGTACTACTAGGTCAATTCCACTAGGTAGACTGCTATCTTTGTGCCATATATATTGAGTTTTTACACCTATTTTGTTGTATGCATACTCCATATCAAAGTCACAATTAGTTCCAGCAAATCTAATAATAGCTACAGTCATTCTACAATCTCAATTTCGTAGTTTTCTATAACTGTATTTGCAAGTAGGCTTTCACACATCTGTGAAGCTTGTTTTTTTGCTTCTTTACTACTATCTGTATCTATGTCTAGCTCTATTCTCTTTCCAACTCTTACATCACTAGTTGAGCCAAAGCCCATAGTGTGAAGTGCGTGCTCTATAGCTTTTCCTTGAGGGTCTAGTACTCCCTCTTTTAGAGAGATATTTACAAAAACTTTCATCACTTCTCCATTATTCTTCTTAGAATCTCTTCATAAGCGGCCTTTACAGGGGCGCTTCCTTCTCGAAAGAGGTCTTTATCTAACTTCTCTTTTGTCTGCTTATCCCAAAATCTACAGCTATCTGGCGTTATCTCATCTGCTAGTATGATATTTCCATCGCAGTCTCGTCCATACTCAAGCTTGAAGTCCACTAGGATAAGTCCTTTTTTGTCAAAGTACTCTTTTAAGATAGTGTTTATGGTTCTGGATGTTTTTTTTAGAAGCTCTAGCTCATCTTGGTTATTGACTAGCTTCATTATTAGTGCATGCTCATCATTGATAATAGGGTCATTTAAACTGTCATTTTTATAACAAAACTCAACTAGAGCAAAGGGAAGAGAGGCTCCATTCTCTATTCCCAATCTCTTAGTTAGACTTCCTGTAGCTATATTTCTAGTAATAACCTCTATAGGAATAATATCACACTTTTTTGTTAGCATATGGGTTGAGTCTATCTGATTTATGTAGTGAGTAGTTATTCCACTATCTTCTAGTAACTCAAAAATCTTTGTAGCTATCATACAATTTAGTGAGCCTTTTCCCTCTTCATTTGATTTTTTTTGTGCGTTGAAGGCAGTTAGGTCATCTTTGAACTCCATAATGACCTTGCATCTATCCTCTGTGAGGTATAGCTTTTTTGCCTTTCCTTCATAAAAAAACTCACCCTTTTTCATACTATCTCCTGCTATTTAAGATTTCCCATGTTTTTATTGCATCAAGTGCGCTCTTTAGCTGAATATCACTATTTATGTTTTCTGTTGTTACAGTATCTTTGTTCTCCTCTTCTTTCTCTCTCTCTTTTTTAGGCAATGGCTCTATTTTTTCTAGTTCACCTTCTAGGTGTTTTTTGAGCTCAGCCTCTTTGACGCTGAAGCTATCACTATCTGCAGGAACCTTTCCTTGAGCTATCTCTATATCTGGTATTACACCAACTGCTTGGATAGTCCTACCACTTGGTAGATAGTATTCAGCAACTGTAAGTCTAAGTGCTTCTTTATTATTTATTGGCAGAATTATCTGAACACTTCCTTTTCCAAATGTTTCTTCTCCAACTACAACTGCTCTTTTGTGATCTTGCAAGGAGCCACTAACAATCTCACTTGCACTTGCACTTCCCTTATTTACAAGGACTGATATTGGAATATCTTTGATTGTTCCTTTTGAATTTGCTAGAAACTCTTTATCCTCATTTTTTATTCTACCTCTTTGAGAGACTATCACTCCTTCATCTACAAAAAGATTAGTCAAACCAACTGCTTGATCTAATAAACCTCCTGGGTTATTTCTAAGGTCAAGAATTACCCCTTTGAGATTTTTCTTGTCTTTTAGTGCTTTTTTTACATCCTCAACAACATGCCTATCAAAGGACACAACCCTAATATATAGTATTCCATCATGGTCTTCTACATCTTTTGTATATACTGACTCTACTGTGATTATGTCTCTGATGATTTTTTTGACAAACGGCTTAGTTGCACTCTTTCTTACAATAGTGAGCTCTATTGGTGTTCCGGGCTTCCCTCTCATAAGGTTCACTGCCTCATCAATAGTCATATTAAGAGTTGAGTGGTTATCTATTTTTAGTATAATATCTCCAGCTTCTAGCCCAGCTTTATCAGCGGGTGTACCCTCTATTGGAGATATAACTGTTAGTGCTCCATCTTTTATTCCAACTGTAATCCCAAGTCCACCAAACTCTCCTGAAGTCTGAATTTTAAGCTCTTTGTACTTTTTTTCTTTCAAAAAAGAACTGTGAGCATCTAAGTTTGACAAAAGTCCCTCTATAGATTTATCTACCAAATCCGAGATATTTACATCATCTACATAGTATTTTTCTACGATATTTATCACTTTAGTAAACTTTGTAAGTGACTCTACTCTATCTTGTGACTGGTCTGCTTCATTTGCATTTAGTCCAGCAACAACTGCAAAAAGTGCTAAAAAAGATAACACAAAGCCAAAAATCTTAATCCCTCTATCTTTCATATTCTCTCCATAAACATCAATTTAAATTCAAAAGATATTATATATAGTTGTCGCTAAATGTTGTATGAAGAAGG
>CAZAFM010000004.1:0-40649 GCA_964484395.1 uncultured Campylobacterales bacterium
ATCTAGGAACACTCTTTGCTTTACTTATGCAGATAAGCTTTGAGCAAAGGATAGAGCGATGTATGGTGGATATTATAGCAGTGTTGGGGGTATGGTTACACAGTTTAACAGACTAGATACCATATCAAACAACATTGCAAACGCCAACACAACTGGCTTTAAAAGAGATGATGTTGTGATTGGTGATTTCCTTAGAATATATCAAGAAAAAAGAGATGAACTCCCACTAGAAAACCACACAAAAGAGGCTGCTCAGTTTGTAAACAGAAGCATAGATAGAGTGCCTCAGATAGTTGAGCAGTACACTGACTTTCAAGCAGGTGGGTTTGAAAAAACTGACAACAACCTTGATATGGCACTAAAGCAAAACAACCGCTTTTTTGCAGTTCTAACCCCTGCTGGCGTTAGATATACTAGGGATGGGGCGTTTAACCTTGATGACCAAGGTAGGCTTGTAACTAAAGATGGTTTTCCAGTCCTACCTCGTGAATACTTCGAGAATGGACAGTTCATAGAGCTTCCACAAAACCAAAACATCTCTTTTGATCAAAACGGAAATATCTATGCTAAAGGACTTGATTTAGGAGATATTGACTCTGCTGTTGTTGGAAATGTGGGGATTTTTGGATTTGAGAATGTAGACTACCTCAAAAAAGAGGGCTCAAACTTCTATAAAGCCCTAAGAGAAGATGATAGGATAACTTATGAAGAGAGTGGAAGCCTTCTTCATGGGTTTTTGGAAAAAAGCAATATCAACCTAGTAAAAGAGATGACCTCCCTTATAGAGGCGAACAGACTTGTAGAATACTACTCAAAAGCTATGAAAACCCAGCAAGACGACCTAAATAGTGCCGCGATAAACAAACTAGGTAATGTAAAAGGATAAGCCATGATGAGATCACTTTATACTGCAACAACGGGAATGAGCGCCCAGCAGATGCAAATAGATGTTACTTCAAACAACATCTCAAATGTAAACACCATAGGATTTAAAAAAGAGAGAGCCGAGTTTGCTGATCTTTTTCATCAAGTAAAAGAGTATGCAGGAACAAGCACGAGCACCACAACACTTTCACCTACAGGGATAGAAGTAGGGCTTGGCGTTCGCCCAACAGCAGTTACTAAAATCTTTTCTCAAGGAAACTTCAAAGAGACTGGAAACAACCTAGATTTGGCTATAACTGGAAATGGCTTTTTTCAGGTAGAGATGCCAGATGGAACAACCTCATACACTAGAAATGGAGCTTTTAAGCTTGATGATGAAGGAAACATAGTCAACTCAGATGGTTACTCTTTGATACCAAATGTAACAGTCCCAGAGGATGCCACTCAGCTCTCAGTGGGAACTGATGGAACTATAAGTGTTCTTCAAGGTGGTCAGACAGAGCTAAATGTCATAGGTCAGATAGAGACAGCAACTTTTGTAAACCCAGCAGGACTTCATGCTTTGGGTGACAATCTCTACATCAATACAACAGCCTCAGGAGACCCGAACCTAGGAACTCCAGGATTAAATGGCTTTGGTCAGATAAGACAGGGATTTGTAGAAATGAGTAATGTATCTCTAGTTGAAGAGATGACAGACCTTATCACAGGACAAAGAGCCTATGAAGCCAACTCCAAATCAATCCAAACTTCAGACTCTATGCTTCAAACAGTAAATGGGCTTAAGAGGTAATAGAGAGTTGACATAAAAGCTTTCCTAGTATATACTTGTGGTATATATCAAGATAAAGGACAGAGCTATGACCGTGAGTGCAAAAGTTTTTAAAAATGGAAGAAGTCAAGCTATAAGGCTTCCTAAAGAGTATAGAGTTGATTCAGATGAGGTTTATATTGAAAAGATAGGACACTCTTTGGTTATCGTTCCAAAGGAAAAATCAAAGTGGGATATCATGAGAAATGCTGTTGAAGACCTTGATGGATTTGAGCTTGAAAGAGATCAGCCTGCTTTGCAAGATAGAGATATATTTTGACTTACCTACTTGATACAAATATCATTTCATATATCATAAAAAACAGAGATTTCACTCTAATCGATAAGTTTGAATCAATCTCAAAAAAGCACACTATAGGTGTATCTTCGATAACAATTGCAGAGCTCTACTATGGTGTAAAGAAAAAAGGTAGTAAAAAGCTAGAAGTGTTAGTTAATGAGTTTTTACTGCCGCTTGAAAGATATGCTTTTGATGAGAGCGCTGCTTTTGAATATGCAAATATCAGGAGAGACTTAGAGCTAAAAGGAAATACAATAGGTGCAAATGATTTGCTAATCGCGTCCCATGCAAAGTCAATCGATGCAGTGCTAGTCACGAATAATTCAAAAGAGTTTGAACGAGTTGAAAATCTTGTGATTGAAAACTGGGCTTAGTCCTCTTAAACTTTTAGAACTCTTCTCTTAGAATTTTTATTTTTATCCCTTTTTAGCTAAAATAAGCCAACTGTTTTTAAAAGGATGTAAATGACTTTTGAAGGAAAAACCTTTAAGTTTGGTGATAATATCGATACTGATTTGATTATAGCGGCTAGATTTTTAAACACAACAGATGAAAAAGAGCTTGCTTCGCATCTTATGGAGGATGCAAGAGAGGGCTTTGTAGATGAGATAAGTAGTGGGGACATTATCATAGGCGGAGAGAACTTTGGGTGTGGCTCAAGCCGTGAGCATGCACCTATAGCTATTAAAGGAGCAAATATTTCAGCTGTTATAGCTAAAAGCTTTGCTAGGATATTTTATAGAAATGCTTTTAACACTGGGCTTCCGATCATAGAGCTAAAAGAGGTAGATAGTATAGATGAGGGTGATGTAGTGGAGATAGTCCTTGATGAAGGCAAAGTAATAAACAAAACCAAAAATGAAACCTACAACTTTGTAGCTATTCCAGAGTTTATGAAAGAGCTACTAAATAGTGGCGGGCTTATGAACTACGCAAAAGAGAAAATAAAAAAAGGTGATATATGAGTGTTAAAAAGTACAATATAGCTGTCATAGCAGGTGATGGTATAGGACCTGAGATAGTAGATGAAGCTATAAAAGTTCTTGATGCTATCTCTATAAAGTGTGCCCTTGAGTTTAACTACAGTGAGTATCTAATGGGTGGGGCTGCTATAGATATAGAAGGAGACCCCTTGCCAGAAGCAACTATAAAGGGTGCAAGAAACTCAGATGCAATCCTTTTTGGAGCTATAGGCGGAGAGAAGTGGGATAGCCTGCCAAGAGAGAAAAGACCTGAGAGCGGGCTTTTGAAGATTAGAAAAGAGCTAGGAGTTTTTGCAAATCTTCGTCCTGCTACAGTGTATAGTGAGCTTATCGAGGCAAGCACTCTAAAACCTGAGGTTATAGATGGAGTTGATCTTATGGTAGTAAGAGAGCTAACTGGTGGGATATACTTCGGAGAGCCAAGAAGCAAAGAGGAGACAAAAGCCTACAACACCATGGTCTATACAAAGTCTGAGATAGAAAGAATAGCTAGAGTAGCTTTCAAAACCGCTATGGAAAGAAAAAAGAAGGTCTGCTCAGTAGATAAAGCAAATGTACTAGAGGTAAGTCAGCTATGGAGAGAGACTGTTATAGAGATTGCAAAAGAGTTTCCAGAGGTAGAGCTAACCCATATGTATGTAGATAATGCAGCAATGCAGTTAGTAAGAAATCCAAAGCAGTTTGATGTGGTACTAACTGGAAATATATTTGGAGATATACTAAGTGATGAGGCTAGTATGCTCTGTGGCTCTATTGGGCTTCTACCTTCAGCTTCTATAGGGGAGAGCGTATCGCTCTTTGAGCCAATACACGGGTCTGCTCCAGATATAGCAGGACAGGGGATTGCCAATCCTATAGCTACAATAGCTAGTGCTTCTATGATGCTTAGATACTCATTTGGTGAAAACGAGGCAGCCTCAAGGATAGATAATGCAATCAAGCAAGCCCTAAAAGATGGCTACAGAACCAAAGATATAGCTGAGTTTGGAGCAAAAGAGGTTTGCTCCACTGGTGAGATGGGCTCTATCATAGCCAACCTAGCCTCAAAAGGATAGCCTATAAAAACTCTAACCCTAGCATCAATCTATGAGCTTCAAGGCTTGAAAGACAATGCATTAGAGATATATAGAGATATACTAAAAGATAATCCCAACAATAAAGAGGCAAAAATAGCCATAAGAAGACTTTCAGGAATACGCAAAAAGTACAAGGGGGTAAATGAGGAGATGAAGGATTTTTTCATCAAGATGGATAGTGAAGTTGAGTTTTATGAGTTTGAGCGATGGCTGGCAAAAGTATGGATATGAAGGATTTGGTTCTATCGACCCTATCTTACCTAGAAAAAAGTGCGGATGAAGATAGTATAGCAAAAGCAGAAGCTACTTCAAAATCGGCTCCAACAATAAAAGAGATACCTACACAGCAATTAGAAGAGTCACAAATAGAGGAGCTAAAGAGTAAGATAGATAGTAAAGAAACAGAGGTAGCCCAAGAGATACAACCCCAAGAGAACACAATGTATGAAAATGACAAAGAGGAACTTCTAAGGTTCATGACAACCTTGAGAGAGAGGATTCTTGTGCTTTTTGAAGGGCTACAATCCCCTAATAACAGAAACATTGAAGCAAAAATAGATTTGATACTAAACTTTTTAGAGTATCAACTTTCACTAATTGATAACAAAATAGAGGAGATAAACGCCAAGGAGTATGAGGCAAAAAGATACTCATAAACACTCACAGAAAGGTTAAATAATGAGAAGCAACATCATAAAAGAGGGCTACCAAAAAGCCCCACACAGAAGTCTACTAAGAGCAACAGGGCTCAGAGATGAAGACTTTGGCAAACCATTCATAGGAGTAGCAAATAGCTACATAGACATCATCCCCGGGCACTTTTTTCTTCAAGATTATGGTCGCATTATAAAAGAGGAGATAAGAAAGGCTGGAGGAGTTCCTTTTGAGTTTAATACTATTGGAGTAGATGATGGGATAGCTATGGGACATGATGGAATGCTCTACTCCCTACCAAGTCGTGAGATTATCGCTGATAGTATAGAGACTGTTATGAATGCTCACAAACTAGATGCACTTATCTGCATGCCAAACTGCGACAAAATAGTCCCTGGTATGATAATGGGTGCTTTGAGGGTAAATGTGCCAACTGTATTTGTAAGTGGTGGTCCTATGAAAGCTGGGCATAAGAGTGATGGCACGCCAATTGACCTAGCAACCGCTTTTGAAGCTGTAGGGAAGAGAGCTAGAGGAGAGATGGATGATGAAGAACTAAGAGATATAGAGTGTAACGCTTGCCCGGGTGGTGGAAGCTGCTCTGGTATGTTTACTGCAAACTCTATGAACACTCTAAGTGAGGCTATGGGAATAGCTCTACCTGGAAATGGAACTATTCTAGCCCTAACCCCTGAGCGAGAGGCACTAATACGAAAGGCTGCAAGAAGAGTTGTTGAGATAGCCTTAGATGATTCTAAAAAAATGAAAAACATCCTAAATGAAAAAGCAGTAAAAAACGCATTTGTCATAGATATGGCGATGGGTGGAAGTACAAATACAGTCCTGCATATGCTCTCAATAGCACAAGAAGCGGAAGTGGACTTTGATATTGGCAAAATAAACGATATTGCCAAGCATGTAGCCCATATAGCCAAAATCTCACCTGCACTTAGCACCGTACATATGGAAGATGTTAATAGAGCTGGCGGAGTAAATGCAGTCATGGCAGAGATAAGCAAAAGAGGTGGAGTGCTTGATCTTAGTGCTGAAGTGATAGAGGGTGGTACTCTAGGAGAGCGAATAGATGGATGTGAGATACAAGACACTGAAGTCATACACACTATAGATAATGCCTACTCAAAAGTAGGAGGTCTAGCTATACTGTATGGAAATCTAGCCAAAGAAGGAGCGGTACTAAAAACTGCAGCCGTTGCACAAAGTATGCGAAACTTCAAAGGAAAAGCTGTCTGCTTTGACTCTCAAGATGAGGCAATAGCTGGTATTGTTGATGGAAAAATAAAAGCTGGTAATGTAGTAGTCATAAGATATGAGGGACCTAAAGGTGGACCTGGAATGCAAGAGATGCTCAGTCCTACTAGTCTTATTATGGGAATGGGACTTGGTGAGAGTGTAGCACTTATTACTGATGGAAGATTTAGCGGTGCTACTCGCGGAGCTTGCATAGGTCACATAAGCCCAGAAGCAGCTGAAGGCGGTGTGATAGGACTTGTAGAAGATGGTGATGAGATAGAGATAGTGGTAGATGAGTTTAAACTAGAGCTTCTAGTAAGTGAAGCAGAACTTGAAAAAAGAAGACAAAACTGGAAACCACGAAAAAAAGATATTAAATCAAAGTGGCTAAAAAGATACGCCCTACTAGTAAGTAATGCCGCAAATGGAGCAGCTCTAAAGTGTGAGCTTTAAACAACAGAGGGCTTTATCCCTCTGCGCGCCTTAGGGACTCATAATCATTACTTCTAAACCCTCTTATAAGCTCATCTACACTATCTTTATCAAACCCTATGGCTATAAGCGACTCAGCCCCAAGCCTTAGACTTCCCTCCATAGCTTCAGGTATCACATAGTTAGCTCCATACTTCATCAAAAGATCACAAGTCCTAAGATCTTTTGCTCTTGCATACACTTTGAGGTTTGGATGTAGTGATTTGATATGAGAGACTATTCTTGTGGTACTTAGGGTTGAATCAACTGTTACTACCACAAGCTTAGCCTTCCCTAAGTTAATTGCCCCTAAAAAATCAAAATCACTCATATCACCATAAAAAACAGGTTTTCCTTTTTTTCTTGCCTCTGCAACAATCTCATGAGTTGTATCATAAGCAGTATATGGTATTTGAGAACCATGAAGCATATCTCCAACAACCTGCCCTACCCTTCCATATCCAGCTATAACAACCTCTTGTTCAGCACTACTTTTAGGTATCTCACCTTTTTTATGATTTCCAGTCTCAGGTGCTTTTCTTGCAAACATCTCACCTAGTTTGACATAAAATGGTGTAAGAAGCATAGAGATAGATATAACAGCAATACCAACAGCAAATACCTCATCCCCTATTACCCCAAATGTTTTAGCAGCACCAAAAAGTACAAATCCAAACTCTCCACTTTGGGATAGTAGAAAAGATATTCTAAAAGCGTTTCCTCTAGTATGCCCAAATAAGATAGCTAGAAAAAATAGAACCACTATCTTTATAAACATAATGACAAAAACATGTTGAGCTATCATTAGAGGATTTTCTGCAACAATCCCAAGGTCTAAAGACATACCAACAGCTACAAAAAATAGGCTAAGTAGAATACCTTTATATGGCTCTATATGAGCCTCTATCTGAAAGTGGTACTTCGAATCAGAGAGTGTCATACCCATCAAAAAAGCCCCAAGTGCCATAGATAGACCTGCAAATTCCATAGACCATGCTGCAAGAACAACTGAAAAAAGCACCATAAAAGCAAATGCCTCTTTGTTTCTATCTTTTGCAAATCGTTCAAGTAGGTAAGGAACTATATACTTTCCAAAAACAATAACAACTCCAACCATAAAAGTGACAAAAAGAGCCTGCTGCCACAGAGGAATATTACTAGATATCCCACCCTCAGATAGAAGGGGTACTAATGCCAAAAGAGGAACAATCGCCAAATCCTGCATTAGAAGAACCCCAAAAGATGAACTCCCATATCTACTTGCTATCTCACCTCTCTCTTGAAGTATCTGAACAACATAAGCAGTTGAAGAGAGTGCAAATGTAAGACCTATAAGAATAGTCACCTCAAAAGAGTTCGGCATAAATATATAAGCATATCCAGCTATAAAAAAAGCAGAAACAAGTATCTGCAGAGAGCCAAAACCAAAGACATCATTTCTTATTGCCCAGAGTTTTTTAGGCTTCATCTCAAGCCCTATGAGAAAAAGAAGTAGGACAACACCAAGTTCAGCAAAATGCCTAAGACTCTCCACATCATCAGTTATCTGAATACCAGGAAAGTATGGACCTACAATAACACCTGCAATAAGTAGCCCAAGTATAGAGCCTAACCCTAGTTTTTTGCTAAGTGCTACACATATAGAAACTATGGCTAAAAGAGATAATAGTGTAAAAAGCAGATTTTGAAACTCCATATCTAACCACTCCAGTAATTTCTTGAAGATATTTTACTACAAATGAACTAATAGCAAGTTTTCAGCCTAATTTCGTTGATTGGCTAAATTTTAGGCATAAACCTCTAGCACAGTCTATTATTTTTGGTAGATAATAAAGAAACCATAAGAAGGAAAAAATATGCAAAAGCAAGTAACAGCATCAAAAAAAAGTACAAAACTAAAAACAACTAAGAAAAAGGGTCTAGTAACTAAGTCTGCTTAAAGCAACTTACAAAGGCTTTGAGAATATCCATATTTAGCTCGTTTTTCATTATGCTTTTCATAAGGCTCAAGGCTTCAAATGTACTCATGGCTTTTTTGTATGAACGCTCAGTTGTAAGGGCGTCAAATATATCAGCAACAGTTACTATCTGGGCTAGATAGATGATGTTATCATCTCTTAGATGACTTGGATAGCCTTTACCATCTAGTTTTTCGTGATGCTCTTTTACTATACCTAGTGTTACCCTATCATCTATTCCATTCTCAAGTAGGATTTTTACTCCTAAGATTGGGTGCTCTTTTATCTTTTGAAATTCCTCTGCACTTAGCTTTCCATTTTTGTTTATGATGCTTGCATCAATCTTGCTTTTTCCTATATCATGAAAGAGCGAGCCTTGTGATAGGAGTCTCATCTCAAGTGGTGGAAGCTTTAGGCTATGACCTATGGATATGGAGTACATACAGACATTTATAGAGTGAGTGTAGGTGTAGTAGTCATGTGAGGAGACCTCCATAAGGCTAAAAAAAGCCCTCCTATCTTTTTGGACTTGATGCAGTATTCCTTCAGCCACACTTTTAGCCGAGTTTATACTCTCTTTTGTGATTTTGGTAGTGAAGAGCTCATTAACTATCTTCTTTGAGGATTCATATAGTGCCTCACTTCTCTCTTTTAGCTTTTTGGGGCTTTCTAGTTCGTATTTATCTAGTAGTTTGTGTATGTAGTTTTCATAGTTAGTCTCATCATATCTACTTATGAAAATGAGGTTTTGAGCGCTCTTTTTGAGTCTCTCTATCTGTTCAGCCTTAAGCATCTTGCCTTTAGTCAAAAAAAGCACAAACTCCTCTTTACTCCTTATATAGAGGTCAAAAGGAATTGGGCTATCAGTCTCAAGTGAGCTTATTAAGATAGGTTTGAAGTTACTATCAAAAAGCTCCTTATTTCCCATTGGAGCACTTTTCTAAGAGCTCTAGAAGTTCATAGTGAGTGTGTACTTGCTCGCCACCCCCTTCTTTTTGGGTTTTCTCTTTTATGATGAAAAAATCATCAAGAAGCAAAAAATGCTCACTTTTGGCTTTAAGATTAAACTCTAGTTTCTCCACATGACTTGAAAGTGTCTCAAAGTAGATGATGACATAGCTTGAGACCATGCCTGTCTCATCTACATACTGCCCCTCTATCAGCTCCCACTTTAGAGGCGATATGGTCTTCTTTGGCATAACTATCCATCTTTGTTTATTGCTTCAATTAACTCTTTTAGTACCTCTTCTGCCTTCTCATTTTCTATCTGGCAAGTTCCAGCTTTCTCATGTCCTCCACCATTGTATTTGAGCATTAGCTCACCAACATTTGTGTTTGAGGTTCTGTTGATGATAGAGTGCCCTGTAGCAAAGACGGTGTTTTGCTTCTTGAAGCCCCATAGTACATGGATAGAGATATTTGTCTCTGGGTAAAGCGCATAGATCATAAAGCGGTTCCCAGGATAGATAGTCTCTTCATCGCGGAGATCAAGCACTACTAGATTGTCATAAACTTTTGAGCATCTTTTTAACTGCTCTTTGAAGTCATCCTCATATCTAAAAAACAGCTCAACCCTCTCTTTGACATCAGGAAGAGCTAATATCTCATCTATACTATGGTCTCTACAGTAATCAATCAAATCCATCATCAAAGCGTAGTTTGAGATACGAAACTCTCTAAATCTCCCAAGTCCAGTTCTAGCATCCATCAAGAAGTTTAACAAAGGCCACCCTGTTGGGTTTAGTATCTCCTCCTTGCTAAAATCTGCACTATCACCTTGATCAACTGCCTCCATAAGATCATCACCTATTTTTGGAAATGCTTCTTTACCACCATAGTACTCATATACAACTCTAGCAGCACTTGGAGCTGTTGGTATGATGATGTGGTTTTCTGCCTTATCATTTCTGACACTCTCACTGTAGTGGTGGTCAAACACTAAATGTGCCTCTTTTACATACGGAAGATTTGTGGTGATGTCATTGCTTGTTATCTCAACTGTTCCATCTTGCATGTCTTTTGGATGAACAAACTTTATATCATCTATCAAATCTAGCTCTTTTAGCAATACTCCACAAACAAGTCCATCAAAGTCACTTCTTGTGACAAGTCTATATTTTTTACTCATGACAAGCCCCTTTTTGAGATTTTGTATTTACTATACCCTAAAATAAATTTATTTGCGATATTATACGGCTAAAATTAGCCAAAAGGGTATTTTATGGATATATCAAATATTGACATTATGGGTTATGTGCAAGTCTATGGGCTGAAGATAGTCATTGCACTTGTTATTCTAGTTGTTGGACTTTGGATATCAAAGTGGCTAACAAGGCTCATCAGCAACTCTTTGAAAAAAACCAAAATAGACAACACTTTAGCGGTTTTTGTAGGTGATGTGGTTAGAGCTCTACTAGTAGTTATAGTCATCATCGCAGCCTTATCACACGCGGGGATAAATATGACTTCCCTAGTTGCAGTCCTAGGTGCTGTAGGTCTTGCGGTTGGTTTAGCACTTCAAGGCTCAGTGGCAAACATCGGTGCAAGTGTGCTTTTGATGGTTTTTAGACCATTTGGTGTTGGGGACTATGTAGAGGTTGGTGGAACTGGTGGGACAGTTGAGAATATGAGTCTTTTTATGACAACGCTTACAACTCCTGATAACAAAGTAATCTACATACCAAATAGTATCATCATCAGTAGAGATATGACCAACTACTCTCAAAAAGAGACAAGAAGGGTTGATTGGAGCTTTGGGGTAAGTTATGAAGATGATATAAAGCTAGTTAAGCAGACACTAGAAGAGCTAATAAGCTCAGATACTAGGGTGCTAAAAGACCCTGAGCATTTCATAGCAGTGGGTGAGTTGGCTGAAAGTAGTGTGAACTTTACAGTTAGAGCATGGGTTAAGAGTGCAGATTATTGGGATTTGAAATTTGATATGATAGAGCGAGTTAAGCTAGCATTTGATGAAAAAGGAATAACCATACCTTTCCCTCAAGTGGAGCTAAACAAAAAAGAGGCATAAATGTTCTTACCCACTACAAAAGAGGAGATAGATTCTTTTGGGTGGGATGAACTAGATGTAGTTCTGGTAAGTGGTGATACCTATATAGATAGCCCATATATCGGCATAGCGGTTATTGGCAACTACCTCTATGATCTTGGCTTTAGAGTTGGGATTATTGCCCAGCCTAAACCTCTTAGTGAAGATATAGCTAGACTTGGAGAGCCAAAGCTTTTTTGGGGAGTGAGTGGTGGAAGTGTGGACTCAATGGTTGCAAACTACACAGCTTCTAAGAAGCGGCGAAAACGCGATGACTACACGCCCGGTGGAGTAAATGACAGACGACCAGATAGAGCAGTCATAGCATATACAAACCTCATAAAAAAGCACTTCAAAAACACAGCTCCCATAGTTCTAGGCGGACTAGAGGCAAGCCTTAGACGCATTGCTCACTATGACTTCTGGAGTAACAAAATCCGCCGTTCCATTCTCTTTGATGCAAAAGCAGATATTCTTATCTATGGTATGGGTGAGAGGGCAGTAGGTGAGCTTGCTTTTTCACTTAAAAACAAAACCTCCTATAAAGATATAAGAGGTATATGCTATATAGACAAAGAGCCAAAAGAGGGCTTTATAGAGCTTCCTAGCTTTGAAGAGGTAGGCTCCTCTAAAGATGCGTATGCAAAAAGCTTTGAGCTCTTTTATGAAAACAATGACCCACTGAATGCAAAAGGTCTATATCAAAACTCTGATAGTAGATACCTCATCCAAAACCCACCAGCATACCATCTAAGCGAAGATGAGCTAGATAGAGTCTATGAACTTCCATACAGAAGAGATATTCACCCACACTATAAGAGACAAGGAGAGGTAAAAGCACTTGAGACGATAAGATTCTCCATCACCACTCATAGAGGTTGCTATGGAGAGTGTAGCTTCTGCGCTATCGCACTTCATCAAGGAAGAGCCGTTTTAAGCAGAAGCCAAAACTCCATCATAAAAGAGGCAGAGACAATCACAAGACTAGATGGCTTCAAAGGCTACATAGATGATGTAGGCGGGCCCACAGCAAATATGTATGGATATGAGTGTGAAAAAAAAATGACCAAAGGAGTGTGTAAAAATAAGCCCTGTATAGGAGTAACTAAGTGCAAAACAATGCCCATAAGCCACAAAAAACAGATAGAGCTTCTAAAAGAGCTAAGAGGACTTGATGGCGTTAAAAAGGTCTTTGTTAGATCAGGTATCCGATATGATTTGATACTAAATGACAAAATATATGGAGAAAAGTACCTAGAGGAGATAGTAAAACACCACATATCAGGACAGCTAAAAATAGCTCCAGAACATACTGATGAAAGCATCTTAGAGCTTATGAATAAGCCAGATAGTGCAACACTTCTTGAGTTTAAAAAGCTATATGAGAGGCTAAATACTAAAAACAAAAAACGACAATTCCTAACCTACTACTTCATAGCAGCTCACCCAGGATGCGATATAACTCAGATGCAAAAACTAAAAAACTTCACCACCTCAAAGCTTCATTCAAAGCCAGAACAGATACAGATATTTACCCCAACTCCATCTACTAAAAGCACTCTTATGTACTACACCCAAAAAGACCCAACAACAAAAAAGCCTCTCTTTGTAGAAAAAGATATGGGAAAAAAGCTAAAACAGAAAGATATTTTTTTTAAAAATAGCTTCTGAAGTGCTATTACTACTCTCTTTCTCTACTGTATAAAACATATACACTTTTTATGTTTACTTTAGAAAAAAATTATATATTATTACTCTTATGGAAAATAACTTAAATATAGATATGCTTTGGATTATACTGTGTGCCTTTTTGATATTTTTAATGCAACTTGGGTTCTCTTTGATTGAAACAGGAACTGTAAGATCTAAAAATACTATCAATGTGGCGATGAAAAACCTTATTGATACAGTATTTGGTATTATCTTTTTTTGGCTTATTGGTTTTGGATTGATGTTTGGATTATCAAGCAATGGCATAGTGGGTACCAATCTTTTTGCAATGGATGGCTCAAATATGCAAATTAACAGCTTTTTCTTTTTCCAATCAATGTTTGCTGCTACTGCAGTTACCATTATCTCAGGAGCTGTTGCTGAAAGAATGAAATTTAATGGCTATATTGTTGTAGCTATTTTAGTTACAAGCTTGATATATCCTATTTTTGGACACTGGGTTTGGAATGATGGTGGATGGCTTAATCAATTAGGATTTACCGACTTTGCTGGATCAACCGTTGTCCACTCTATAGGAGCTTGGGTTGGACTTATTGGTGCAATTATTTTAGGTCCTCGACTAGGAAGATTTTCAAAAGGTAAAATTAAATATTTCGCTCCTAGCAATCATAATTTTATCGTATTTGGAGTTTTTATACTTATATTTGCATGGTTTGGTTTTAATGGTGGGAGTTTGCTAGAGTTTAATGACAAAGCCGCTCTTGTACTTACAAATACACTTATTGGTGGGGCTTTTGGGGGCTTAGCAGGCTGGATTATCTCTTTATTCTCAAAAACAAAAGTGGATGTAGAGATTTTTGCTTTTGGTATTATCGCTGGACTTGTGGGAATTACCGCTGGAGCAGATCAATTTTCTATTTATCACTCTGCTTTTGTTGGATTTAGTGCCGCTATAATTATGTATGTAAGTGATCAAATATTACTAAAGAGGTTTTTTATTGATGATCCATTAAGTGTAGTTTCAATTCATGGTTTTGCAGGGGCATGGGGCACACTTACTGTCGGGTTCTTTGTTGCAACTCCTTTAGGATTATCTAGAATAGAGTTTATTTTTGTACAGCTTCTTGGTATAGCAACAGCTTTTGTTTTTGCAATAATTTTAGGTGCAATACTATTTTATATTTTATATAAATTAAATCTTTTGCGGGTACAAAAAAAGCATGAAGTACTAGGACTCAATGTAAGTGAACATAATGCAAAACTACCATGGGTAGAGACAATTGAAAGTATTGTCAAAATAATGAAAACAGGTAATATCCAAAAAAAAGTACATGAAGAAAGGGGTACTGAAGTTGGTCTAGTAGCGAAATTTTTCAACTATCTTCTTAATATTCTTCGAAATGAACAAGTAAAGCTTAAAAAAAGCAATATAAACTTACAAAAAGAGTCTCAATTTGATCAACTTACACAAATATTAAACCGTCGCGGACTTCAAGAGATGATTCAAGATAAAAACCCTTTTAAAGAAAAGCTTTGTCTTATTATTATAGATATAGATAAATTTAAACCAATTAATGACACCTATGGTCACTCTGTAGGTGATAGTGTTTTAAAAGAACTTTGCGAACTCATAACAAAAAATTTAAGAGAAGATGATGTTTTTGCTAGATGGGGTGGCGAGGAGTTTGTTTTAGTAGTTCATACAAATGATTTTAATGCAGCTCAAAATATTGCAGAAAAATTACGCGTAGAGGTTGAAAAACATAAATTTACCACAGTTAATGAAATCACAGCATCTTTTGGAGTAAGCCACCCAAAAAGTGAAAATGATACTTTTGATCAACTATTTGACCATGCAGATCAAGCTTTATACCAAGCAAAAGAGCTAGGAAGAAACCGTGTGTGTACATGGTAAAAAATATAGTATTAAATTAAGCCTTCTTGACCTATCCGATAGAGGGCAAAGTCGTACTTCAGAGGATCACTAGCATCAAACTCTTTTAGCTTTTGTGTTAGAAGATATGCTGATTCTAGGTCGTATGTTTTACGCTTTAAAAGTCCAAGCTTCTGTGAGATAGAGAAAGTATGTGTATCAAGTGGCATCAAAAGATGCGCCCTATCTACCTCCTGCCATCTACCCAAATCAAGGCAGTCTTTTCGCACCATCCAACGCAAGAACATATTCCATCTTTTATATGGAGATGCTCCCTTTCTTTTGCTCTTTTGACATAGTTTGCCATATAGAAAACTACACCCATCACTTCTGTATGAGGTCTTTTTGTACAGTAGCTCTATCATTGAGTTTATGGCATCTATCATATCATTCTCTTTTTTATACCCTTCAAGCAGGGTAGCTTTTAGCTCATCTTTTTCTATCCTGCTAAAAGCTTTAAATATCTCAGGCATATCCTGCTTACTCTGGAATCTATAGTAGTGCTCTTTATAGTAGCCCTCTATCACTTTTTCACCTCCATCAAGCAAGCTAAAATCAAATGAGCTAAGAAGCTTCACTATCTGCCTAGCACTCCCATATGCAAAGAGCGCACAGAGCAAAATCGCCCTATCATCATCCTGCTCTCTTGCAACAAAAAGTGGGTCTGGCCTATCAAGACTTAGCTCACAGTAGCTATCTCTTTTGCTAGCCTCTGCATCAAGTAGGGCTTTTATCCCTCTCAAACAAGCTCTTTTTTGTTGAAGCTATGTTGTAGAAAGTCACTGAGATTGACCAGTGGCATGGTTATAAGAAATATAAAAAGACCGGGAAAAAAGCTAACCCACCAAGCTATATCTATAAACTCTCTCCCCTCACTTATAAGTAGCCCCCAGCTCATCTGAGGAGGCTGAATCCCAAGCCCTAGGAAGCTAAGCCCACTCTCAGCTAGTATCGCCCCACCAAGTCCAAATATGAAGCTTATGAGGAATATGGAGCTAAGGGCTGGAAGGTAGTATTTGAAGATGATTTTTGCCTTTGAGACATTGGCAATCTTCAAAATTTTAATGTATGGTTTATCTGTGATACCAAAGCTCTCACTTCTAATAAGCCTAGCTGTCCCCATCCAGCCAGTTATAGATATGACGATGATTAGCATAAGAACTGAGGCGTTCATATATGAGATGAGTGCAAGAAGCAGGAAAAATGTAGGAAATGTCAAAAACAAATCCACCAAAACCACAACCCCCTTATCAACAACCCCTCTAAAATACCCTGCAACTACACCAACTATAAGTCCAATAAGAGACGCCACAACAGTACTACCAACCCCAATGATAATAGATATCTTCCCCCCATCAATAACCCGCGCCATCACATCTCGCCCAAGCCTATCTGTCCCCATAGGAGCTTCAAGTGAAGGAGGTGCAAGAATGG
The DNA here is from genome assembly GCA_964484395.1 of uncultured Campylobacterales bacterium. Lineage (GTDB taxonomy): Bacteria > Campylobacterota > Campylobacteria > Campylobacterales > CAZAFM01 > CAZAFM01. The sequence goes on from CAZAFM010000004.1 coordinate 16,475, forward strand.
CATCTGGGTTTATAGCATTTGGGTTTTTGGTATAGACTAAATCCCCAAAAAAGACAAAGATAAGAGTGAGTGCAAGGGCTGCGATGCTTTTTATAGGTAGTTTCATTCTACAAATCCTGTTTCTGGATGTATTGTTATAGTGGCTGGTTCGCCAGTATCGTTATGGGTTAGGGTTATGGTGCAACTTTCCTTCATAAGTCCTTCATATGCCCTAAAATTCTTATCATTAAAACTATATTCCTGATTAATCATATATGGTCTTCCTAAACTATCAAAAATAAGTGAAACAGAATTAGCAGGATAACCAACAGTAAAATGGTCACACTCTATATCATCTATTATTGTATTGTATTGAGATGGCAAGTATGTAATACTTTCTTGCTTGTTTTCTGTGCTTGCATTATACACCCTACCAAGTCTCTCTTTTTCAAATGGGTCTATGGCAATTTCATCATTTTTATCAGGTTGACCACCTCTATCACTTCTATCAGAAAAAATTACATAATAACCTCTGTGGTCACCAAAAAACCTCATCTGCCACCTAGTGTAATACCACCTATCACCATTTGGATCAAACCTATCATCCATAAGTGCTAAATGCTGAGTATATCTTATGTGATTTATGAGCTGATTTTTAGCTTGTGCTAGCTCACTATCACTTGCTCTGAAGTAAAAAACCGCCACTCCAGAGAGTATGCCAAGTATAACTATAACAAATATTATCTCAAGAAGTGTAAAAGCTTTTCTCATGGTTTTACTACTATCCTTTTTGTGTATCTGTATGGGGTTGTACCTTCTATTTTATCGCTGCCTTCATATCCTATCTCTTGAGCATCCATCACACCAACTATATCCATAACTACTGTTCCATCACTCTCTGGCACACTTGATGGGACATCTACAGGATGGATGGTGATATTAAAATCATAGAGATTATCATATGTTATTTGCACACTTTTGTTTTGGTCAGTATTTTCATCAGAACGGCTTTTGTGATACTGCATCCATAGCACCCCAAACTCCGCGGCACTTCTAGCGTATAGCTCCATCTGGATTTTGGCAAAGTCATCAAAACTCACTCTTTGGTTGACTGATGCAAACTGAAGTGCATAAGCTCCAAGAGTAGCAAGGAGGACAAGGATAGCTATTGCGTATAGAAGTATTGAGCCGTTTTTGTTTTTGCTGTATCTCATATCTACCTCAGTATCACCGCTGATTCTTTGCAGTATCTAAACTCCTCACTATCACTAGAGCTAGTCATATACTCCTCACTACTCACACACAGCTGAAGTCGCAAAAGCCCACCATTTGCCTCACTCCAAAACTTAAAAGCGTTGACATTGTCTATAATAGTCTCTGTGCTTACATTATTATCATCAATTCCATCACCATTCCATGGGCGGAAGTTGTAGTGTAGGTTTAGATCTCCACCATCAAGTGTGATAGCATATGCACTATATGAGAGGGAATAGTTTTCTACTATAGTTATATTTTTATCTTCTTCAATAGTAATATCGTCTTCACCATTTACAGTGGTTATTTTATGTAGTGAACTAGGAGTATCTGTCCAAAATCTTTCTTCAGCATCTCCACTATCTTCGTAATATGGAAAATATATTACGCTTCTGTGATTTGCTCCACTCAGAAGAGGAACGCCTGTAATATCAAACTGTGTACTATTAGTATCATTTAGCGATATGGACTCAAACATAGATTGAGGCGAAACTATATCAGTTGCACTACTCGCTATTACATCTGCAAAGCCACTATATCCATTTTGTGCCATATCGCCACTTAGTTTGAAGCTCTCAATATCTTTTCCTATCCAAAGAAGCGCACCATCACTAATGTTTAGGTCGGTTAACCCTCTCTCAAAGACAGCTTTGTAGCCAGAAGGAGAGCTGCTATCATCCACGAAAACCACACTATCCTCTATGGCTCTATCTACTCTTTTTTTGATGATGGTTAGTGCGTTTGAGGTTTTTAGGGTTAGGTCATTTAGGACTTTGGCGTTGTTGTAGTTTCTAAATAGTGAGCCTATGATGTCTGTAGTGATAGTAGCGATGATGCCAAGGACTACTATGACAAATATCATCTCAAGTAGTGTAAAGCTTTTTTTGCTACTCACTCAAAATCCCTGCTTAGAAGCTCATCATATCCGATGTTTGCACCTATGTATTTTAGTGTTGACTCTGTACCTGTAGCATCATCATTTTTTACTTTTACAGTTACCTGCTTGAGATTTGTGGTTCCTGCAGGTGAGGCAGGGTCTATCTTAAAACTATTTCCATTGCTAAGTGAATCATTTGTATCAACATAGCTTACCACTACATCTATACTGAAACTCTCTACTTTACGATTTTCATTATGAAAATCATCTATATCATCAAAATTTCGTTTTTCAAATGACTCACCAGAATCTAAACCTAGATCATCACTAGAACTAGCCTTCCCTCCATCTTTTGCACACTGCCGTCTTCCAGCCTCATGATACAGACCCCCAGCTATTGAAGGGTTTGTTCCATTTCTATCACTACATCCAGAATCATCACTATCTATGATATAAACCACATTTGCATCTTCCCAGTCATCAGTGTTGTTTTCATCCCACTCTTTACTCATTATCACACTCATTTGGGCTAGTCCGTGATAGTAGCCTTTGTTATCTACTGTAGCTTCACTTGAGTAGTTCATCACAGTCATAATAGCTGGTATACTAAGAAAAGCGATACCGATAACAACTATACCGACTATAAGCTCTAGTAGTGTAAAAGCGTATTTCATTTTACCCTTCTAAATACCCTATCAAAGTCAAACTCTCTTATACATCCATCCACACTAAACTCAAAAGCACCTTTACAAAACTCCTCTACAAACTCATACTTTTCACCTTCAAGCGTGTAGACCTCAGCATACATGGTTTTTGGCTCCACCATTATGTAGTATGGGACTTTTTGCTCCTCATATAGTGCGAACTTTAGGTTTCTATCTTTTCTCTCAGTAGAGTCACTTAGTATCTCAAAGAGTATCTTAGGAGGATAGGTCAAAAACCTCTCATCCACATCATCACCACATGAGAGCGCTACATCAGGCGCTACTACAGTTTTTGAGGATACTTTCCAGTCTACTGCAACATAAACATCACATTTATCAAAAAGATTTATCAATTCCATAGAAATAAGTCCCAATAGACTCTGATGTCTCCTCATAGGCTTTGGCGCCATAGCATACGGAATCCCCTCTATAAGCTCCCAGTCGCCATCCCACATCTCATAGTCAGCATAGTTATAGTTAGGAAGTAGGTTTTGCGGTACACTCATACTCTCTCCTTTAAGCTTTGGATTTGAGTTTTCACTCTTTTGCTGTTTGTCCAAATAAAGCTACATTGAGTATATCAGCTTCACTAGCTAACTCGTTTTTTTGTAGTGCTTCTACTGTCTGCCATGTGTGGTCTGGGCGGTTGTAGACAAATAGCACTATAGGGACTAGTTCCAATGTTGAATTTTTAATTTTTAATTTTGAATTATTTTCTTGTGTCATCTGCTTTCCTAATCTTTTAATTGTTTTATATACACTTTAGTCCAAACTTTTCATACTCTGGAAACTTTCTATCTTTTGAAACAAGCGTGATGCTATCATTTATACACTTCCAAATAATGATCCTGTCAAATGGATCTTTGTGTACTTCTACTTTTGGAAGTTTGTAAAAACTAGACATTGTTGCAGTGTCTAGCTCTAAGATATCTATACCCATCTTTTGTGCTTTTTGGGGTAACTCTTCGGGAAGCACTCCATCTAGTTCAAGCTTGCCTAAACCATACTTCAAAGATATCTCCCAAAAGCTTATATTTGTTATGTAAACTCTGTTTTTAGGATTTTGAAGGGCTTGTAGTTTTTTGTTATCTATTTTTTCTGGGTCAAACAAAAGCCATAAAAATATATGCGTATCAATTATATAGCGATTCATAAACCTAAAAACTCTTCATCACTTAGTTCAAAATCATTTTTAACTGTAAAACTTCCTCTGTTTTTACAGATACCAAACTCTCTTTTTTCTTCTACCTCTAAACTTTTGTCGTATGGTATGATCATAGCTATTTTTTCATGTTTCTTTCCATACTCAACTATGTACTTTTCACCATCATTTTTTATAGTTTTAAGTACATCTGAGAAATTAGACTTTAGTTGTGCTATTTGAATTGATTGCATTGTGTTTTCCTCATTTTCTTTTGATTATACCTTTTTATATGACATGTTGTCAAAAAAATAACTCATCAATCTCTTTACTCTTCACTCGTGCATCTTCTAAAAAACTATATGACTTTAGATAAAACAACACTCTTCTCGTATAATAAATTCCGTTAGCCACCACCCATTCTTGTGAATATGATTTTAAAGCATAACCATCGAAATAATTGTTTTTTATTTCAATCAACTGCTCTATTGCACTTTTTGGCAATATAGATTTAAGTATTTTTTTAACATTTAAAAAAGGCTTTTGCTACCCTATTTTAGCACAAATCACAGCTCTTTTAGCCTTTTTTCTACTTCACTCTTTATTTTTGGGTTTTTGGTGTTTTTATAGAGCCACAGGAGGTCATCTTTTCTCTGCTTGCTTCTGGCGTTTTTGGAGGAGGAGAGAAGATATAGCTCCTCTATGTACTCATCTACTAGCAAAGAGCCAAAAATCTTCCTTCCCTCCCTGCTTATTAGCTCTTTGCTGATTTTCTCCACCTCATCCATGCCACCTTCCAAGTCATATGTTGCAATTAGTAGCATCTTTAAAAAAAGTAGCCTAAAGTCATCATTTCCTAAGGCTATTGCCTCATCTATGAGCAACAAAGCCCCTTTTAGGTCACTTTTTATAGTAGCTAGATATGTAGTAGCGTAGTTTATCGCTTGAAAAAAGTGCGGATCCATTACGGTGATAGTCTTGAAAGCCGCTCTAAACTCATCACTATCTACACTATAACTATCTCCTTTTCTCATCTCACTTACACTGTTTGCATCTAGCCATAGCCTATCAGCTACTAGTGTGTGAAATGCGCCATTTACGGCTCTATATACTAGAGGGTTAGCAAAAAGCATTGTGTTTTTTTCAACCACTTCTTCACTATCTTTTAAGCTCCAAGCAAGACTTATAGCAAGTAGCAAAAACCCAAAAGCCAGTAGCCTAATGACCAACTTTTAAGGCCTTTTTAGCAAATCTCATAAAGCTGATAAAAACCAAAAAGTATGAATAGAAAACAAAATACCCCAAAACCTTCCAGACCATCACACTATCTACTTCTAGGTTGTTTACTACAAGTGATTGGATGTCAAAGAGAGAGTAGTTTGGAAGTAGTACATACAGTATGTTTGAGAGTGTCATAAACCAGCTATCACCACTTTTTGCAGCATAGACTATAAGCTCATCTAGTGCATTTCCTATGAGATAGAGTACCACACCATATAGTGAAGCATTCATCACAGAGACAAAGCGACTTATAGTTATGATACTAAACCCTAGCATAATAGAGCCTAGGCTATACAAAAGAAGCTGAAGCAAGATAGCCCATCTAACCTCACCCTCAACACCATACAAAAGCACTATATCAAAAGCAAAAAATACAGCAAAAAGAGCAAATATGATAGAAGCGATACTCTTAAAAAGTGCAACCTCATACTCAAACCTACTAACCCCCAAAGAGAGAGGAATCATAAAAAGCCCCATATCCCGCTCTTTTTGAAGCAGGGTAAATGTATAAAAGAGTGTAGCTATAAGCAGAAGAAGGTTTTGAGATGACAAAAGCAGGTCTTCAAAAAGCTTAAACCTCAAAGCAATATCTACATGCGAAATAGAGAGTGCTAAAGCAGCACTTAGAGCAGCAAAAAACAACAACAAGTAGTTTGCCCTCTCTTTAAGCAAAGAGTGAGTGATAAAAAGAGTTAGAGCTAGTATACGCCTAGTCATCTTAGCACCTCCGGACGGTGCTTTTGAAGCTCTTTTTCTAGCTCCTCTTCATTCTTTATAAACCCCCTAAAAACAACCCTGCCCTCTTTTAGTATGACAATCTCATTTTCTAGTTTACAAGCAAGCTTGATTGAGTGTGTTGAGATGATGAGGTTTTGGGTTGTGTTTAACTCTAGTAGTAGTAGTAACTCTACAAGCTCCCTTCCAAAAGGATCAAGCCCACTAGTTGGCTCATCTAGGATGATGGTTTTTGGCTCTCCTACTTTTGCTAGTGCTAGCAGGAGTCTTTGTTTCATCCCTTTTGAGTAGGTTTTTATAGGTTTGTTTACATCCACATCTAAAGATACACTTTTTAGAAGCTCACCTAGCTCTGTATGCCTATCAGCCTTTATGGCTCTGATAAGCGAAAAATACTCCTTCGCACTCATAGAGCTATCAATATACGCCCCTTCAGGTGCATATCCAACCTCTTTTGTATTAAGCCTCTTAAACTCCTTAGCAAAATGCTCTAAAAAAGGGTGGTCACTAAGCTTTGGATAAAAGCCCAAAAGGTAGTTTATAAGAGTGGTTTTCCCAGCGCCATTATGACCTAGAAGTGTGAAGCTTCGCATCAGCATCTCTTTTTTCTGTAATTTTAACATATATAATCCCAGGTTTTACAGCCCAAGAAGCAGAGTGTTCCATAAAATCTCAACCTCATCATCACTCAAAAACATACTACTTTTCTTGCCCATCAGCTCAAAAAAGGCTTTTTTGTCTATCTCACTAGCATATACACATTCACTATGGGCGGGCAAAAAACTTCTAACAACTGCTAGATGCTCGCCTTCTATCTTGTTTTGGCAGAAGTGGCAACTCTCTTTTATGTGTAGTCTACCCTCATGCTCTAGTAGCTTTACATAGCTTTCTAGTATTGCGCGCTTTGGGTTTTGAAGGGTTAGCTTAGTAGAGCACTCCTCAAGAAGCTCAAAGTAGAAACTATCTATCTCCTCTACTTCTCTTAGATGCTCATATAGAAGCCTCAAAAAACCCTGCCAACAAAACATCTTTGAGTGTGAAAAAATATACTCAGATGGTAGATGCAGAACATTTCTTAGCCTAGGAAGGTGTGCTTTATGGCTTATTTCTGTTTCAAAGTCAACCTTAAATCCTATCTGTATATATGAGTGTCTAGCTCCATAGAACCTATATAAAGTCTTTAGTTTATTAGGCGTAAGTATTGAGACTATCAAGTCCTCTTCACGAGTTTTGTTGAAGTTTAATATATAACCTTGCATAGTTGTATTATACCTATATTTAATCAAAAATCAGTTAGAATTGCGCCATTTTATGCGGAAGGATTATGCATTGGAATTTTTAACTGAGTTTAAAGATAACTGCGGTTTTGGGCTTATTGCAAACATTAAAAACAAGCCTTCTCACTCACTACTAGGAGATGCTATCACATCTTTAGAGCGAATGATGCACAGGGGTGCAATTGCTGCTGATGGGAAGAGTGGTGATGGAAGTGGACTTCTACTATCTATGCCTACAAAGTTTATCAAAAAAATAGCCAAACAAAACGGCGTAGTAATGCCAGAGCAGTTTGGTGCTGCAATGGTTTTTTTAAAAGATGAAAAACAAGAGGAGATATTTACCTCTATATGTGAGAAAAACGACCTAAAAGTGCTTTTTAGCAGAGTAGTTCCTCTAAACAAATCAGCACTTGGTGAGCTAGCACTAAAAACACTACCAATTATCAAACAATACTTCGTAGCTCCAAACTCTGTTATGGCTTATAAAAGGTTTGAAGCCATATTGTATCTAACAAGAAAAGAGATAGAGAACAAGCTAAAAAAAGATAGAGACTTTTATATAGCATCTTTCTCAAATAAACTCATCTCTTATAAGGGCTTGGTGATGCCAACCCATATTAAAGAGTTCTATCCTGATTTGAATGATAGAGACTTTGAGATAAGCTTTGCCCTTTTTCATCAAAGGTTTTCTACAAACACACTTCCAGAGTGGAGGCTAGCTCAGCCTTTTAGATCTATCGCACATAATGGAGAGATAAACTCCATAACTGCTAATAGATTCAATGTAGGGGTGAAGTGTGAATCACTAAAAAGCCCTGTTTTTACCAAAGATGAGGTAAATCGTATAGTTCCAGTCATAGAAGAGGGAATGAGTGATAGTGCAAGCTTAGATAATATGTTTGAGTTCCTTGTATCTAATGGAATGGACTTTTTTAAAGCAGCCCGCTCACTCATACCAGCTCCATGGCAGAATGCGCCTCAGATGGACTCTAAGTTAAGAGCTTTTTATGAGTACACAAGTACAAGGTTTGAAGCATGGGATGGTCCTGCTGCTGTAAGTCTAACTGATGGTCGCTACATAGCCTGCATACTTGATAGAAATGGTCTAAGACCTGCAAAGTATGTAACTACAAAAGATGATAGACTTCTTATTAGTAGTGAATATGGAGTGCTTGATATAGATGAAGATATTGTAATAGAGCGCGGAAGACTTCAAAGTGGAGAGATGATAGGGCTTGATTTGAAGTTTGGGAGAATACTAAAAAACGATGAGATAGACGAATACCTCAAAAACTCAAATCCATACACAGACTGGCTAAACAAGCACATGGTCTATATCCAAGAGAGTATTGGTGGGATTTTTAGTGACTATAGTGACTATGAATTGCCAAACCTAAATCGCAAACAGAGATACTTCAATGTAACACTAGAAACCATAGAGCAAGTAATAGAACCAATGATAAAAGATGGAAAAGAGGCTGTTGGGTCTATGGGTGATGATACCCCAATAGCTGCTTTTTCAACACATCAAAGACAGTTTAACCACTTCTTCAAGCAAAAATTCGCACAAGTCACAAACCCACCTATTGACCCATATAGAGAGAAGGTGGTAATGAGTCTAAATACTGGCTTTAGTGAGATACACAACATCATAGATGAGACTCCAAGCCATGCAAAAAGGCTAAAATCAGTCACTCCAGTTCTTCCAAAAGAGAAGCTAGATGTACTTCTAGCTTATGGTGATGAGAGTGCGCCTCTATATGAAAGCTACTACAAGAATAGGTCATTCTCACTTGCTTTTGAAAAAGACCTTGAAAAAGCGCTAACCAAACTAAAAGATAGTGTAATAAAAGCAGTAAAAAAAGATGGTGTAAGAGTAGTAATTCTAGATGATAGAGAGATAAGCTCTACAAATATGACAATCCCTATGGCAATGGCAGTGGGTCGCATAAACTATGCTTTGTATGATGAGGGAATACGACATCTTGTATCTATAGTTGCTATTAGTGGAGAGGCTATAGATGCACATGATATAGCTGTCATAATTGCTTATGGTGCGAATGCTATATATCCATATATGCTTTTTTGTACGATTAATGAGATGGTTGATAGAAGAAGCTTTTCAGCCTATGATAAAAGAGTTGCTTTTAGAAATTCACTAAACGCTCTAGGAACCGGAATACTAAAAATAATGTCAAAAATGGGTATAAGCTCTCTTGCTTCATATAGATGCTCTGCTCTTTTTGATGTTATAGGGCTTTCTCAAGAAGTGGTGAATGACTGCTTTAGGGGCTCTAGAGTGGCACTTGGTGGTCTTAGCTATGCTGATATAGAAGAGAGAATATTTAGAAATCACGAAAAAGCATTTGCCATAGAAGAGATGGAGTATATGCTCCCTATAAAGATAGGTGGATATTACAAATATGTAAATGGTGGTGAGTATCATGACTTTAATCCAAATATGGTCTTTGAGATTCAAAAAGCCTCATTAGAGGGAAATGTAAAAGCATTTAGAGGCGTTAAGAACCTTGTTGAAAACAGAGGTATTAGGTTTATTAGAGACTGCTTTAAGTTTAAAAGCGATAGAGAGCCTATAGAACTAAAAGCAGTAGAGAAAAAAGAGTCCATACTAAAAAGGTTTGAGAGTGCCGCTATGAGTCTTGGCTCTATATCTCCAGAAGCCCATGAGATGATAGCTGAAGCTATGAATAAAATAGGCGGAAGGTCAAACTCAGGAGAGGGCGGAGAGCTTGAAGAGAGGCTAAAATCCTCAAAAAATAGTAAAATAAAACAGATAGCATCAGGTAGGTTTGGTGTAACTCCTGCATACTTAAGAAGCGCAGATGAGATACAGATAAAGGTAGCCCAAGGTGCAAAACCCGGAGAGGGTGGGCAACTACCAGGTCACAAGGTTACCCCACTTATTGCAACTCTTAGATATACTGTCCCAGGAGTTACCCTAATATCACCTCCACCACATCATGATATATACTCTATAGAAGATTTAGCACAGCTAATCTTTGATCTAAAGCAAGTAAACCCAAATGCAAAAATTACCGTAAAGCTTGTCTCAACACTAGGAGTAGGAACTATTGCTGCTGGTGTTGCAAAGGCTTATGCTGATAAAATCATCATAAGTGGAAGTGATGGAGGAACAGGTGCTGCACCACTTAGTTCTATAAAGTTTGCAGGAAATCCATGGGAGATAGGACTAAGTGAAGCTCACAACGCACTAAAAGCCAATCATCTAAGAGAGTTCGTAGAACTTCAAACAGATGGTGGACTAAAAAGCGGAGTAGACATAGTAAAAGCTGCTATGCTTGGGAGTGAGAGCTATGGGTTTGGTACAGTAGTACTTGCAATGGTGGGGTGTAAAATCCTAAGAGTTTGCCATCTAAATAGATGTACAACAGGTGTAGCCACTCAAGACACTAGACTTAGAGAGCACTATGTAGGGAGTGTTGAGCGTATAGTAAACTACTTCAACCTACTAGCTGAAGATATTAGAGAGATACTAGCTTCCATAGGATACAAAAGCTTAAATGACATCATAGGAAGAAGTGATTTACTTGAGCTTATAGATGATGAAATGGTCAAAAAGTTTGACTTTAGCTCAGTTCTTCTAAGAATAAAAGGTGAAGATAGATGGAGAGGTTTACCAAATAGACCATTTGATGAGAATCTATACGAAAAAGAGATATTAGAAGAGATATATGAAACAATAAAATCCCCAAAAAACAGATGTGAACTACATAAAGTTATATGCAACATCAACAGATCTTTTGGTGCTAGAATAAGTGGTGAGATAGCTAAGTTTTATGGAAACAAAGGATTGCCAAGTGATAGTATAAAACTAAACCTAAAAGGTATAGCAGGACAATCTTTTGGAGCGTTTTTATTAGAGGGTATATCACTATATCTTCAAGGTGCAGCAAATGACTATGTAGGCAAGGGAATGAATGGTGGAAAGATAGTCATAACTCCAAAAACCCAAGAAGATGGAAAAAGTTGTGCTGGAAATACTTGTCTTTATGGAGCAACTGGCGGAAAGCTCTTTGTAGCCGGTGAAGTGGGTGAGCGATTTGGGGTAAGGAACTCAGGAGCACAAGCCATTATAGAAGGGACAGGTGATCACGCTTGTGAGTATATGACAGGTGGAGCTGTTGTAATCTTAGGAAATACAGGTATAAACTTTGGTGCAGGTATGACCGGAGGTATTGCTTTTGTATATGATGAAGGACATAAGTTTTTTGACAAGATAAACCAAGAGCTTATTGATCTAAGAAGAATAGATATAGATGATATGGATGAGGCTAGACATTTTCTAAAAAATCTACTAAAAGAGCACTACTTAGAGACAAAAAGCATTAAGGCAAAAAACATTACTGATAATTTTAGAGATGAGGTTAGGAACTTTTGGATGGTAGTACCAAAAAATATGAAGAAACTTCCTCTACACCCAGAAGATGGAGATTAAGATGCAGAGTTTTATAAAATTTGATAGAATAGATCAAAAAAAAAGAAATGTACTTGAGAGATTAAAAGATTATAATGAGATATATACCCAGATAACCACAGAAGAAGCTTCAACCCAAGCTGATAGATGCGTACAATGTGGTGACCCATACTGTCTAAACAAGTGTCCACTGCACAACTTCATACCCTACTGGCTAAAAAGAACAAGTGAGAGGGATTTAGAATTTGCATTTATGATATCTAATGAGAGTTCTCCATTCCCAGAAATAATGGGTAGAGTCTGCCCTCATGATAGGCTTTGTGAAGGAGACTGCACGCTTGAACAAGATGGGTTTGAAGCTATAATGATAGGTCCTATAGAGACTTATATCAGTGAGGAGGGCTTTAAGCAGGGCTTTAAACCTAAGACAAAAGAGATTATAAGTGATAAAAAAGTAGCTGTTATTGGCTCAGGACCTGCTGGCTTATCTGTTGCTACATTCCTTCTAAGATCAGGCTTTAAGCCATATATATATGAAAAAGCCTCAAAAGCAGGTGGGCTACTAACTTATGGTATACCCGGATTTAAGCTTGAAAAGAGTGTCGTACAAAGAAGAGTGGAGCTACTAGAGGAGTTTGGGGCAGAGTTTATACTCAATACTGAAGTGGGTGTTGATATATCTTTTGAAGATGTCATGGAGAAGTATGATGCCATCTATCTTGGTATTGGAGCTACTAAGCCTAAAAAAGCCGGTATTGCATGGGAAGATGCAGATGGATGCTATGAAGCTATGGAATTTCTAACCTCTATACAGAAGTACAACTTTGGTGAGCAAGATAAAAAAATCGATGTAAAAGATAAAAAAGTGGTAGTCATAGGTGGAGGAGATACGACTATGGACTGTGCTAGATCATCTCTAAGAGAGGGTGCTAAAAGTGTGACTATAGCTTATAGAAGAGATGAAGCAAATATGCCTGGCTCTAAAAAAGAGGTTAAGAACGCCAAAGATGAAGGGGCTGAGTTTCTTTTTTTATCCTCACCTGCAGAGGTAATGATTGACAAAAACGGCTCTGTTGTTGGTATGAAGCTAGAAAAAACAGAGCTAGGAGAGCCTGATAGTGATGGAAGACAAAGTTGCGATATAGTTCCAAATAGCTACTTTGAAATTCAAGCTGATGTAGTTATATTTGCTCTAGGATTTGACTGTGTAAATCCAGAGTATCTAGAAAAAAACAACATCAAGACTGACAAATATGGAAGAGTAGTAGTTGATAGTGAGTTTCAGACAACCAACAAAAAGGTCTTTGCCGGAGGAGACTGCTATAGAGGTGCTGAACTTGTAGTAAGTGCGGCATATGATGGTCGAGAAGCTGCTAGATCTATTGTTAGAAGGCTACTATGAGATTTTTTGAAGCCACAATCGAGGCAAACAAAGAGATAGATAGAGTTATTAAAAAAAGAGAGTCTAAGTTTTTTGAATACCATGATGTAGGCTATGGGGGGGATGTAAGCTTAGGGGCTGATCTTGCAGCAGAGAAGATATTTTTTGAAAAACTAAGTGATTTTGGCTACTTCTACTCTGAAGAGAGCGGGATTGTTGGAGAAGGAGAGAACAAAATAGTGCTTGACCCAATAGACGGGAGCAAAAATTTTGTGACAAACTTTCCTTACTATGGTACTTCTGTTGCTCTTGTTGGTAGTGATGGCAAGACAAAAGAAGCAGTCATTTGCAACCTTGCAAATGGTGATGTCTTTGTAAAAACTAAGAGCTTCTTTAAAAAAGGAAAGCTCTATGATGGTGAACTTTCAGATATTAACGAAGACCACTCTTCTGAAATAGGACTAATAGAGAGAGCCTACACAAGTCCAAAAATCGCTCAAGCAGTTGCAGATAGTTGTATTAAGTTTAGAAGTCCAGGAGCTATGGCGCTATCTTTAGCATATGCTAAAAACTGTAGGTTTCTACTGTTTTTAGGATATGCTAGAGAGTTTGATATAGCTGCTGGTCTGTTTATGGTAGAAGATCTAAATGTCAAGATTGACGATAGATATATACTAGTGAGCAGATCTAAGCAGGAGTTTGAGAGGATATCTAACATAGTAAAGGCGAACTTATGAAACTGAGCGAACTATTTAACAAGGTAAGAAAAGAGCAGCCAAAAAAGAGTGAGAAGCCAAGCCATTGGATAAAGTGTGATGCATGTGGTGCTATTATGTACTATAAAGAGGTTGTTGCACAGATGTATGTATGCCCAAAGTGTGGTTTTCATATGAAGATTAGTGCGACTGATAGGATAGAGCTTTTAGCTGATGAGGGGAGCTTTGTAGAGTTTGATACAGGTATTAATCCTACAGACCCACTTCACTTTGTAGACTCTAAGAGCTATAGAAAAAGAGTAGAAGATGGAAAAAACAAGACAGGCAGAAGCTCCTCAGTGATAAGTGGAGAGTGCAAGATAGAAGGAAGGCTCACTCAATTAGTGGTTTTTGACTTCTCTTTTATGGGGGGAAGCCTAGCCTCTGTTGAGGGTGAGAAGATAGTTAGGGCTATAGATAGAGCTTGTGAAAAAAAGTGTGGGCTTATCATAGTTAGTGCTAGTGGTGGTGCTAGGATGCAAGAGAGTACCTTTTCGCTTATGCAGATGTCAAAAACAAGTGCAGCTCTAACAAAGCTAGCTGATAACAACCTTCCATATATATCCATACTCAGCGACCCAACTATGGGAGGAGTAAGTGCCTCTTTTGCTATGCTTGGTGATATTATCATAGCTGAACCGGGGGCTCTTATAGGATTTGCGGGGGCTAGAGTTATTAAGCAGACTATTGGAGCTGACTTGCCTGAAGGCTTTCAGAGAGCTGAGTTTTTACTAGAACATGGGCAGATAGATATGATAGTTCCAAGAATTGAACTAAAACAGAAGCTTTCACTCATACAAGAGTATTTTGACGGTCAAAATGCAGAAAATATCTGTAGTAGCAATATCTAAGCCGAGTAAAAAGGATTTTTATAAAGATAGGATAGATGAATACATAAAGCGCTCAAGTAGATTTTGTGAGCTAAGCCTTATAGAGGTGTTTAACAAAGAGATTGAAAAATCACAAAAAATAAACGATAGTTCAGCACAGGAGGTGTATAGAAGGTTTTTACAAAAAGAGTTTACTGATAGGAATATCGCACTTGACCCAAAGGGAAGAAGTGTAGATAGCCTTGAATTTGCAAAACTCTTTTATGATTATGGAAGTGTAAACTTCTACATAGGTGGAGCTTATGGTTTTGATAATAGATTTTTAGAGTCGTGTGATAGTGTGGTATCTCTAAGTCCATTAACATTTGATCATAAACTAGCCACCTTAATATGTTTTGAGCAAATATATAGAGGTTTTTGTGAAAAAAACAACCATCCTTATGCAACCAAATAAATAGGAGAGAAGATGAGAGAGTGTGATATAAAATTCTTTAAGGATATGCTTGAAGAGAGAAAAAAACAGATATTGAACAATATAGAGTCAGTCCAAAAGGAGCTTTCTGAGATAAGTGAATTCGATGGTGGTGACGAGGCTGATGTAGCATCAAGAAGCACTAATAGCATTCTAGAAGTAGCACTTTCAAAACAGCAAAAAAAAGAGCTAGAAGATATAGAAGATGCTCTACTAAAAATAAAAAATGGCTCTTATGGTATATGTGAAATGTGCGAAGAACCAGTAGGTACTCAAAGACTAAAAGTGAAACCTCAAGCAAAATATTGTATAACTTGTAGAGAGATTGCTGAAAAAACAAAATAGTAAGGATAACTATGCTTCATATTAAAAAATACTTTATATTCTCAGTCATATTGTTAGCCCTTCTTGCTGGTGGGTTTTACTACCTACATAAAGAGAGTTTAAATCTATACTTCCTAGGACTTCAATTAAGCCTACCTTTTGGTATATGGATGATAGTTAGTGGCTCTTTGCTTCTTTTTTTTACACTTCTACACCTATGGTATCATGGAGCTAAGCTCTACTTTATCAAAAAAAGATACCACAAAGACTACGAGGCACTTCTAAGCAAAATAGAGTCAAAACTCAGCGGCAAAGATAGTGATGTTAAAATAAAAAATGATGAGTTTAGAGCCCTAAGTAGCGTACTTGATAGACTCTATTTAGCACCAAATCCTGCAAGTCCTATAAGTGGTGTTGAAAATATTGATTCTATTTTTTCACAGATAAAGAGCATTGAAGAGGGTGAGTATATAGATACGAAATCTATACTTTTTGCAAAAGAGAATCCTTTTTTTACAAAAAACCTCAAAAATAGAGTTAAAAATGATCACAAATATCTAAATGAAGTGCTAAAAAAGGGACCTGAAGAAAATAAAGAGCTTTTTAGCTTCGCATTTAGTGAGGCTCTTAAAAACGATATGGCAAAAGAGGTAAAAGCAAGTTGGAGCAAACTAAGTAATAAAGACACAAGTATTGCACTTGATATACTACACCATATTAGTAGCAATAAAGAGGTGTATAACTTTGAAGCACAAGAGATAGAGTCTCTACTAAAACACTTTGATTTTAGCTCAAATGAGTATATCAAAATAGCTAGAGAGCTAAAAAGCTCACTAACCCCAGATGAACTTCTAAAGCTATATGAAAACCTCTCAAGTGAAGATGAGAAAGCTGAAGATAGCTACATATATGTGCTTTTTGACCTTGAAATGCTTGATGAGGCATCACTAAGAGCCCAGAACGCCACTAGTGAAAATATAGAGAAATTCAAAGCCTACAAAGCCTTAAAAGATGAGGGTAGACATATAGGGTTGGAAGTCTTTTTTTAGCTAGATGATTGATTTCTCTTCTAAACCTCTTTTTTTAGCCCCACTAGCGGGCTATACTGACCCGCCCTTTAGGAGTGTCGTAAAGCGGTTTGGGGTAGATGTAACAGTCTCTGAGATGATAAGCTCAAACGCCCTAGTATATACTAATGAAAAAACTCTAAAAATGCTTCAAAAATCCCCCCTAGAAACCCCATATAGTGTACAGATAGCTGGTGATGATGTAGGCGTTATCCAAAAAGCAGTTCATATTCTAAATGAATATAATGGGATAGATATTATAGATTTAAATGCAGGCTGTCCTGCTAAAAAGGTGGTAGGAAACAACCAAGGAAGCGCACTTCTAAAAGACCTAAAAAAGCTTCAAGAGATTGTCAAAACCATAAAAAAAACCTCAGATAAGCCAATGACCTCAGTCAAAGTAAGGCTTGGCTGGAGTACAAACAATATAGTAGATATAGTAAAAGCCATCGAAGATGCTGGAGCTGATTTTATCACCATACATGGAAGAACACGAAGTCAGCTTTTTGGCGGATATGTGAACTATGAAGCCATAGCAGAAGCCAAAATCTCCACAAAAATCCCCATAGTTGCAAATGGAGATATAGATAGCTATGCAAAGGCTAAAGCGGTTTTTGAAGCAACAGGCTGTGATGGGATAATGATAGGAAGAGCAAGTATTGGAAATCCATGGATATTTTATCAGATAAAACACTCCATCAAAGAGCCATCACTCGCCTTAAAAAAAGAGGTGGTTTTAGAGCACCTAGATAGGGTCTGTGAGTTTTATGGAGACAGAGGTATAGCTATTTTTAGAAAGCACCTTCACACATATTCCAAAGGACTAAGAGGCGCTACGAGCTTCAGAGAGAAGGTAAACACCACAAAAGAGAAAGAGCAACTTGTAGAGCTAATAGAGGAGTATTTTGCATAGCTTACTCAAAAACCCCACTATCTAGTTTAGAAGGAAGTTCTTCATCTATCTCCTCAAACTTTAGTATTTTTTTACCAAAGTGATCAGCCCTAAACTCCTCTGCCTCCTCTTTGGTTTTAAAAGGGATAAGCTCATGTCCCATAGGTCCATATACATCACTTCCTATGACAAAAAAAGCTTCTTTTGCATCTACTGGCTCTAGGGTGTAGTAGTTGCTTACCATCATCTTAGCACTACTATCTAGCTTGTGCCCTCCATATCCTTCAGGGTCGAAGTAGTATTTAAAAGCATCTTTGGCTCCATCAAAGTAGTGGGTGTGTTCATTATGCTCTATAGATGCTACCCACTTTGGGTATTTGGCTACAAACATTCCGCAAACTGGGCATTTAGCATCTTCTGGAACTGCTATTTTGTTTGTTATTTCACTACTATTTTCTACTCGCTTTATGAGCCATAGATACTCTACTACACTTTGAAGTTTGTCTTTGTTGAGTTTTTCACATAAACCCTCTTTTAGAGCTGATTTTAGCGTAAGAATGGACTCAAACTCTAAGGGGTCTACATCTTGACACTTTAGTTTATAGAGCTTCTCACCCATCTTCAAAAACCGTCTATTTTCCTTAGCAAAAAACTCCTCATCCTCTTTTAGGTCATGTTTTGCTAAAAAAAGTGCAAACTCAAAATTTCTTATATCTCCACCATATTTTTTTATAAACTCCTCTGCATCCTCTTTGTTTTTAAAGGCTATTTTTGACCATCTACTATGAATGCCTTTGGCTTTTGAGTTTACTACATAAAAAGCATCCTCTACATCTATTATATCTTCAGTCTTAAAGTCAACTACATAGATCTTAGCAACCCTATCTTTTATCGCATCAAGGTCTGAGGCTAAAAACCGTATTCCTATATACTGCTTATATGAGCCATCTTTTAGCTCTGCTATATGGTTTGTTTTGTAATACTTAAGAAGTGGAAGGGCACTTATTGCCCCCCACTCCTTGTACTTTTCTTGTAAAAGATGAGGATTGTCTATAGTTGCACTCTTATCAAGTGCAAAAAGACTTAAAAAGCAGATAAAGATAGTTAGACAATAACGCATACTTACTTATCTAGACCTAGTTTTTTTATCTCTTTTTGAACTGATTCACTCTCTCCATATAGTTTGTCGAACTTATCAAGTCTAACATCCCAGTAGTAGAGCATAATTGCTTGGAGTTGTTTATCATTGAGGTTACTTCCACATGCGCCACTCTCTTTTATCATCTCTTTTAGCATACCCATAGTGTGAGCATCTAGGTTTGATACTTTCTCTTTATCACACTGTGAGTTGAAGAGCTTTTCACCCAGCTTGTACATCTTTGTACTTCTGTTTTTATACACAAGTGCAGTATCTTTTGCAAAGTCCTCAAGTGCGGTCATATAGGCTTTGTTGAAGTTTACTACTTCACCACCATTTTTACTAGCAAACTTTTTTGCAGCCGCTTCATCTTTAAAAGCATACTTACTTGTGTGTGTCATAGTCCCAGGCTTACTACTGCCTACTACATAGTGAGCTTTTTTTGCATCTATAAACTTAAGAGTTGGTACATCTACTACCATTATCTCATCGATTTTATCCTTCTCGCCCCTATGGACTGTCACCTCAAACTGCTCAACAAGACAGTAGATAGAGCAATATTGAGTAACATCACCATCTTTTAGCCTCACAGCATGACTTGTTTTATAGAACTTCGGTAGGTACATACCACAGTTTGGACAGTACTCTTTGTCTTTTCCGCTCATCAGAAGCTCTGCTTGGCTCGCTGGGACACTCTGAAACATTCCCTTCATAGGTTTTCCCATTCCTTTTTGCGTGCTTTGACCTTCTCCTCCCATAGCAAAAAGGCTAGAAACACCAAACACAAGTGCAAGCGCTACCTTAAAAACTAGATTCATAAACTCTCCTTAAAAATTTTCGCTATCATACAGTAGGAGTGTTAATTATTTGTTAACTCTTCTAAGTGCATCTACTTTAGAGCCTTTTATATCAACTATAGGCTTTGGATAGTTTTTGATACTGTTTTGAAAAAGCCATTTTTCAGACTGAAGATTTTTTGCAGATATGCTACTTAGCTGGGGTAGCCACTTTTTTATATATTCACACTCCTTATCAAACTTTTGGTTTTGAAGATATGGGTTAAAAATCCTAAAATACGGCTGAGCATCAGCCCCACACCCAGCAGCCCACTGCCATGAGCCTATGTTTGAGCTAGCTTCATAATCAAGTAGATATTCTTTAAAAAACCTCTCTCCCCACTTCCAAGAGATACCAAGATTTTTGGTTAAAAAAGAGGCTACTATCATCCTAACTCTATTGTGCATATATCCTGTTGATTTTAGCTCAACTACTCCTGCATCTACTATTGGAACACCTGTTTTTGCCTCCGTAAATGCTAAAAACCTCTCTTCAGAGTTCTCATATTCTATGTTTAGCTGGTTGAAGTTGTTAAACTCTGAGTGCGGAAAATTAGCTAGAAGCTGCGCATAAAAATCCCTCCATAAAAGCTCTTTTATGTATGTAGCTGAGTTTTCTACCTTCAAGGATTTACGAACCAACTCTCTTATACCTATAGTTCCAAACCTCAGATGAACGCCTACTTTTGTAGTAGTATCAAGTGCTAGAAAATTCCTATGTTTTTGATAATCTGGAAGCTTAAGGCTGAGTGAGTTAAAAACATCATCTTTTGAAAAAGTATCATAAGAGGCTCTTTTTAGGTTTATGGACTCTAGGGATATATCTCTTTTTTCTACAACACCCTCTTTGATAGAGTATATCTTATCAAACTCAAATCTATTAGTAAGTGTTGGTTTTGCAATATCTGTTTTTTGTATGTTTTTTGACTCTAGGTGCTTTAGGGCGCTCTTGTAGTATGGAGTAAAAACTCTATATGGTCTACCCTCTTTGTTCAAAATCTCCTCTGGAGTAAACAAGAAGCTATCATATATTCTGGTAAATGGGATGATGGACTCTATGCAACTATCTCTTTTTAGCGCGTATGAGTCATAATCAACACTTGCCATAACATCTCTTGCTCCATTTTGTTTAAGAAACTCAAAAACATCTTTTGGTTCTGCGAAAAATATCAAAATATCTAGTCCAATCTTTTTTAGCTCATCTTTTAGCTCCATAAGTGCATCAAAGATAAAGCTAAACCTCCTATCGTCTCTTGCAAAATCAACAATAACATCTCTATCAAATATAAAAATAGGCAAAACCTCTCCACCAAAAGATAAAAGAGGATTATCTTCAATCCTCAAATCTCGCCTAAACCAGAGAACCCTCAATCCTTATACGCCTTTATCTCAGATCTAAGCCCAAGTGAGTCAGGATATGGATGGAGGAACTTTTGGTTTTTAAGGTACTCTATATTGTACTTGAGAATGTAGATTTCTAGAAGTTTTAGTGGGGCGATAAGTGGCACTACTCCTTTATAGAACTCATCAAAGCTTTTAAGTATCTCTCTTTTTTCACCCTCTTTTAGTTCATTTTTCAAAAATCCAAATATATGCTCTAACACATTTAAGACCTTTCCTTTTGTGCTTTTTTTCTTGATAGTTTCACAAAAAAGCTCAAAGTAGCTCTGCAAAACCTCATCAAAGCTCACTCCGCTACTATTTGATACTATGCGTCCTAACTCTCTGTAGTTTGATTGATGTTTACTAAGAAGCAAAAACTTATATGTAGTGTGAAACTTAACTAGCTCAGAGATTTTTGTAGCATTTGCTTTTAGCTCTTTTATATCTTTGTACGCATACATCTCCATCAAAAAGTTCTCTTTTAGCCATGAGTCTTGAAGTCTGCCCTCATCTTCAAGTGGAAGAAGTGGAAATCTCTCTTTAAGTAGTTTAGCAAAAACCCCCTCACCATTTCCTCCTGGCATTCCATTTGGCAAGTAGAGCTTTACTCTATCAATTCCACAGCTAGGGGATTTACTCTTTAGGATAAAGCCATCTAGGTCTTTTGATTCTATGCTCTTACAGATGTTTTCTGATTTCTCAGTCAAAATCTCAGTAAAATCACTCTTACTAGAATTACCAAGTACGACTATAGCACCATCTTTTTTAACCAACCTCATAGACTCTCTAGGATGTCCAAAAGCATCATCTTCAGGGCAGTAGTGATGATATGTAGCAAAGCCACTTAGATTATCTACTACAAAATCATCTTTTTTATGTCCCCCATCAAATCTACATTCAACACCCAAAATACAAGAAGAGAGTCCAATTTTTAACATAAATCATTCCTAAATTTTTGTATAATTCTACCTTAGAATAAAACAAGGATAGTTTATGCAAGCAGAGATTGAGCATATTTTAGAAGACTATAGATTAAGTAAAAGCGATTTAAGCAACATAGCTGAACTCTCAGAGAAGCTATATGATGATAAATCAAGATTTTTAAACTCTCTTTATGATTATATGGTGGGCTTTGATGAGCTAGAAAAACTAGGAAAAGAGCAAAAAGAGTTTTTAGCTCAAAACATCAAGCACTGGTACAGCAGGCTTCTTAGTGGAGATTATGATACAATTTTTTACAAAGAGCTATATCGCGTAGGTAGCGTAATGGCAAAAAACAACCTCACGCCACACCACATAAATATATTTGCAACATTTATTAGAGACTATCTATACAGAAATATCGGTTCTCTCTACTCTACAAAAGAGGATAGAGATAGAGTTAGAAGTAGTGCTTTTAAGGTTGTGGATATTTGTGTAGATACTATCTCGCTTGCTTTTAGACAAGAGGAGCTTAGCTTTTTTTTATCAAATTCTAGGCTTCATAAAGGTGTAATAAACTTTGCAGGTGGGTTTTCACTTCTGCTTGATATGTTTTTGACACTATTTCTTGTACTTCTTGCTATTCTTATTGGTGCATATACTGCTTATGAGATTCTTTCACTATTTATAGGAACATACGATGTATCAAAAAAAGCCCTATCTATATTGGGTAATATGCTTATTCTTTGGGCAATAGTTGAACTACTAGAGGAGAACATAAAACACCTAAAAGGTGCAAAATTTGCTATAAAAGTCTTCGTCTCAGTCGGACTTGCAGCAATTGTTAGAGAGATTCTAATCGCTTCTCTAGCCCATAATTACAGCGGACTAGGATTTATGACCGCTACACTTCTAGCCCTAGGTATAGTCTACTACCTCTTAGATAGAGGAAGTAGAAGCAAGTCTTAGCAAACAAGGGGTGATTTTAATACAAAAATCCAAATAACCATAGTGGTATTTTATTTTTGTATCCAACCTCTACATCATCATAGGCTACAAAACTATTTTCTATATCTTTTATTTGCTCAAAGCCTTTGTTTCTGCCACCAACCTCAAAAAGATATTTGCTACCTACTAAGAAATCACCTTTTTTAGGGTAGTTGACTTGAGCTACTGCACTTACCATGCTTAAAAAAAATGTTTCTCTTACAGTGCCTATTTCACAATCTGCTATATTTAAGAGGTTGGTATTATTGAGATATATTTTTTCTGGCTTTTCTAGCCTTGAGAGACCCTTAGAGGATGCTTTCATAAGTAGCTTTAATATTCCTGCATCTTCAAGTTTTAAAAAGTACTCTTTCAAAGTTCTTCCATCGCCAATATCAAGTTGTGTTTTTAGCTTTTCTATCACTGGCACAAAAGGGACACTTTCCATAATAATATTTAAAAGTAGTTTTAGTTTTTTGACACTATTTCCATCTAAACTAGGATATATAAAGAGTAAATCATTCGAGATAGCTATATTTAGATTTTGTCTTAACATATCAAAAAATATCTCATCATCATTTATGCTTAAAAAATATGGGTAATACCCTACTTTACAATACCGCTTAAAAAGTGGCAATATTTTTTGATCCAATTTTTCTAGTTTACTGATTATCTCAAAAGCTACTTCCTCATGAGTGTTGATTATATCAGTGATGCTAAGCTCTGGAAGTTGCATATCTAGATGTAATTCCAAAAACTCTTTGAAACTCATTCCTTCCATTTTCAAAATATGAGCTCTCCTACTTAGATCATGACTCCCTTTGTCTATTTCTAAAGCAGAGCTTCCACTTGCTACGATTTGTAAGTTAGGAAAATTGTCATAGATAGTTTTTAACTCTTGTGACCAATTTGAGTATTTGTGTATCTCATCAAAGCAGAGTAACTTTCCACCTTGTATCTCAAACTGCTCAGCTATCTCATACATACTCAAATCACCAACTATAAAACTATCCATGCTCACATAGAGTGATTTTAGCTCTGTGTGTTGATGCATATATTGGGCTATGGTTACTGTTTTTCCAATACCTCTTTGACCTGTTATGATAGTTAGTCTGTGTTTGATTTTATTGTTTTTTATAAAGTATCTTTGATAAGGAAGGTCATTTCTTTGAAGAAATTTTTTAGATTCTAGTGATAATTTTTCCAGCATAGTATCTCCCATTGGTTATACAATACCATTATATCATAAAAAATAGGGATTCTAATACTAATTAAAATCGTTTTTTGACCCAAGGATGATTAAGGGCTAGAGAGATTTTATCTTTTTGTAAAGTATGATTATTTTTTACTCCAGAATATATATCTTTTATTGCGTTTTATGTCTTTGTTTGCTTATATTGTCATTGTCACCTGACCCCTGTCATTCAATTCCTAAGTTTGCAATTTTTATAATCGGACATACTGTAACAGTTATTGCTGATTGGG
>CAZAFM010000005.1:0-40324 GCA_964484395.1 uncultured Campylobacterales bacterium
ACAAACTTCACTACTAGCACTAAATGCCACAATAGAGGCAGCAAGAGCAGGGGAGCATGGAAAAGGTTTTGCAGTCGTAGCTGATGAGGTAAGAAAACTATCTGAAAAAACAGATAAAAGTACAACAGAAATATCAACTATCATACAGGTACTGAAGCAAAACAGTAACCATACAACAGATAGTGTAGAGAGGGTAACAAATGTTATAGAGGATAACACCTCCAAGCTTGATACCTTTGAGCATCAGTTTAGAGATATGCACTCAAGGTCAGAGGATATAAACAACAATAATTCTAAAACCTCAACAATGCTCTTTATACTCCTAGCTAAGATTGATCATATGATATTCAAATCAGGAATCTACAAAGGAATATTTGCCAAAAATATAGAAAGTGTCGTAGATAGCGCAAACTGCCGCTTTGGTAAATGGTTTAGCAAGAACTCTCATATACTAGAAAACAAAGATAGAGTAAAAGTAGAGCACGACCAAGTTCATGATGCTGCTATTCAAATAAGCCGAGACTTAGGAGATAACAAAAAAGTACAAAACGACCTAGTCAAAATGGAAAATGCATCTAAAGAACTCTTTGAGATACTAAAGTAGAGAGCTACTCTAGTTTCTCTCTGGCGTTTGAATAGGAGATATAGGGCTTAAAAAACTCACAATCTTCCTTGTTCAAGATAGTTTTCCAGCCACCACTTCTTCCACTTCCTGGATTTATTACATTTGTTTGCTTATCAGGTCTTATTATTCTTTTAGGTGTTATATCTATGAACTTAGAGAGGCGCACTACAGTAGCCTCAAAGTCATCTACTAAATTCTCATAAGATAGTGCAAATACTCCTTTGTTGTTGTTAGCAATCTCTAGCCACGGCTCCACATGCTCTTTCCATCTTGTGAGCATATTTTCACTTTGATGCTTTTGATAGCGCATCATCCGCCCTCTAGGAGCTGAGCGTATAAACTCTGATATGCTCAAGCCCTTTGGTCCTTCATCGGACTCTATTTTTTCTATTAGCTTTTGGTTGCTAATGAGCACATCTCTAGGGTCACGATATATATAAAACACATAAAACTGCTCTATTACATACTCTATAATGGGCTCTATGAAGCCATAGTGATGGTGAGATTTTAGGATGTTTTTTATAGGCTGGTTATGAGCTTTTTTGAGGTAGGCTAGTAGAGCTTTTGGGTTATGAAAGTCAATTCCTAGTTCGAAGTCTAGGTTCCACCATGGCTTTGATATGTATCCAAAGTTTAAAGCGATAGTATTCATCAAGAAGTGATTTCCAGATCGTTCATGCCCAAATACAGCTACTTTTTTAGCCACAACTCTAACTCCTTTTTTACTTCACCTATCACACTATCCCACCTACCTTTACACTCTTGCCTAAAAAGTCTTAGTGTAGGATACCAGAAGGTTTTTTCACCAGATCTTCCCCATCTCCAATCTGGGTTACTTGGGAGTAGTACCCATGTTTTTATACCTAGAGCACCTCCTAGATGTGCTACGGAGGTATCTGAGGTTATGAGTATATCTGCACTTTTTAGTAGAGCTGCACTATCTCTGAAGTCCTCTATGTTTTGAGCATAGTCTGTGATACTATCATAGTAGCTACACTGTTTTAGTAGCTCCCTATCCTCTCCTAGTTGCAGAGATACCACCTCAGTATTATCAAAATCTACCAAAAACTTAAACTGCTCAGGCTCTATAAATCTCTCCTTGTGAGCCTTATGCGTTGGACTCCCACCAAAGGCAAATACTATGAGATTCTGCTCTTTTTTTTGATATGGCTCTTTTGTTGTACTTAGATATGGAAAGTTTGTTTTATACTTTTGTGGCTCTATACCTAGGGCATAGGGTATGCTTAGAAGTGCTAAATGTACATCATACTCTACTCTCTCATTTTCACTTATGATACTATCAGCAACTTTTGAGTCTTCAAAAAGAGATTTTAGGGCATCTCTTACTCTAGGCACTACTGTAGCTCCTCTTTGTCTCAAAGCATCTAAGTATCTTACAAACTGCAGTGCATCACCATAGCCTTGTTCACCATACACTAGAACCTTTTTTCCTTCTCGCTCCTCACCTCACTTGTAGTCATATCCTCTTTTTAACCCTATCTGCTTAGA
Source organism: uncultured Campylobacterales bacterium (assembly GCA_964484395.1). Classification (GTDB taxonomy): domain Bacteria; phylum Campylobacterota; class Campylobacteria; order Campylobacterales; family CAZAFM01; genus CAZAFM01. Next base: position 2,135 of record CAZAFM010000005.1, read on the forward strand.
TGCTAACTCCTTCATTCTAAGCCTAGCCTCATAGTGCTTTAGTCCATCTTTATAGTTTCCTAGTGACATAAGTATAATTCCTAGGTCTAGGTTGCCATTTATATGGTTTGGTTTTAGGCTTAGGGCTTTTTTGTAGTATTTGAGTGCCCACTTAGGTTTGTTTGTCTCTTTTAGAGTGGCTCCTATATTACTATATGCATCTGCATGGTTTGGGTTTATCTTGATGGCTTCTCTTAGGTTTTTGACTGCACTGTTGAAATTTTTTGTTGTTTTGTATAGCACTCCTATATTATTTCTAGCTGCCGCATCTTTTGGGTTTATATCTAGAGCTTTTTTATATAGTTTCTCTGCTTCATCATACTTTTGAAGCTCCTTTTTTATCACTCCTAGATTGACTAAAGCTTGAGTAGAGGAGGGCTCTATCTCTAGAGCTCTTTGATAGATTAGTTCAGCATTTTTGTAGTTTGATAGAGTGTAGAAGAGGTTGCCTAATTCTATCCATAATAAGAGAGAGTTTGTGATTTTTATGCCATCTTCTAGGGTTTTTATAGCTTGGTTTGTATCTGAATTTTTTATATATACAAGACTTAAATCACTATATAGCTTTGGGTCATTAATGTGAGCTTGTATACCTTTTCTAAGAGCTTTTGTGGCTTTTTGTATCTCGCCTCTGCTTACAAATATATCAGCAAGTGACCTAAACAGAGCAGGAGTGCTGCCAAATTCAAAAGCAGCATTTACTACTTTAAGAGCTTCATCTACTCTACCTATACTTTTTAATGCAACACTTAGTAGAGTATATATCTCAAGAGACTTGTACTTTTGTGAAGCAATTCTTAGGGCTATTACTGAGATATAAAAAAGCCTTTTTTGTATGAAGTTTTTTGTTATTTTTGTAACTACTTCTTCATCTAGTAGGTTTGAGAGTAGTGATATTTGAAAAAGCTCAAGTGCTTGAGTATTCATACTCTTAGATACCAAAAACTCTATCTGAGATTCTATAGCTCTACTCTGGGAGGAGTTATCCATATATAACCTACTTTTTACCTATTATAACAAAACTTCTGCTAAAATCTACAAATATCCAAAATTCTTGAAAGAGGTATGATGGCAGAAAAACATCTCCTTAAGTCTTTTCATTATATCGTCTCTAAATACTTCGGAGATATATCAGTTGATATACTAGAAAAACTCTTACCAGAAACTGATAAAGGTATAGATACTCAGTCTATAATGCTTCTTAGTGAAAATTTCGGATTAGAGGTAGAGCAGGCTGTTTTAGACATAGAAGATATAGAGAGTGCAAATATGCCATGTATTCTCATATATGAGGGCAGAAGCTATGTTCTGCTTGAGTTAGATGCTACTAAAGCTGTAGTTTATGACCCAAAATATGATGAAAAAAAACAGATAGATAAAAGTTTTTTAAACCACACTCACCCAGAAGTGCTTTTTTTTGAAAAAATAGAGAGCTCTTCAGAGATATTAGAGAGTACGCACAAGACAAAGGAGTGGTTTTGGGGGTATTTTAAAGATGAGTGGCAAGCATTTGCAGAAGTGGGAGTGTTGACACTTTTTATAAATTTTTTTGTTCTAGCTGTGCCTTTGTATGTAATGAATGTTTATGATAGAGTTATACCAAACTTCGCAGTAGAAACACTCGCTGTACTTGCTTTTGGGGTGATTTTGCTACTTGTTTTTGATCTACTTTTTAAAAGTGCTAGAGTCTATATAGTTGAGAGTATAGGAAAAAAAATATCCTCAAAACTAGAAGAGCAACTTATGCATAAAACTCTAACCCTAGAGCCCACAAATGATAGTCTTTTAGCAGGAAGTAAAGCAAATCTTTTTAAAGAGATAGGGCAGATTAGTGACTTTTTTGCTTCTAAAACCATTCTTCATATACTTGATTTTCCATTTTTTGTAATTATTATAGGGGTTATTTGGATTATCTCTCCATTAGCAGCCATAGTGGCTATTATTGGTGCCATTGTTATTTTTGCAATTAACTTTTTTATGCACTATCCAATCTCTAAAATATCACAAAAAATGTATGAAAAAGGTCAGACCAAGCAGAACTATATATTTGAAAACCTCAAAGGTGTTGAGACAATAAAGCTATCAAATGCCCTCAATAGCAGGCTCTATAAGTGGAGAAATATCCTAAACTTTTTTAGTAAATCCTCAAAAGATGTACAAATCTACAATAACCTAGCCACAAATCTCTCCTACTTTGTCCTTCAGCTTGTCACCGTTATTGTTATCATAGTGGGTGTATATGAGATACAAGACAAAAACATAACAGTAGGTGCCCTCATAGCCATAACTATACTATCAAGTAGAGCTATGGCACCTATAGTAAACCTCTCTACTATTATTACCAAAATAAAAGACTTCTCATCCATACTAGATTCTATGGATAAGTATTGGAATCTTCCAAGTGAAGGTGTTAATAGTACAACCCTAGGAGTTGGTAGATTAAAGGGTGAGATAGAGTTTGATAGAGTTAGTTTCTCATATCCAGAGTCCAAAGTCCCTAATATAGATAGTATGAGCTTTAAGATAAAAGTAGGTGAAAAAGTAGGTATTATAGGAAAAACAGGTGCTGGAAAAAGTACTATTGCAAGACTTATAACCTCAATAGATAGACCAAGTAGTGGAAATATCTTCATAGATAATCACAATCTTTTGACCATTCATCCATTTGAGCTAAGAGAAAACATAGGTGTGATGTCACAAGAACCATATCTGTTCGCAGGTACACTAGCAGAAAACATTGAGCTAGATAAACCTCTTGGAAAGGATAGGTTAATAAAGCTCATAAAAGATATAGGATTAGGAGATCTTCTAAAAAGAAACGAGAAAGCTGAAGCTCAGTATGTAGGTGAGAATGGTTCAAGACTCTCAGTTGGGCAAAGACACTTAGTAGCCCTTGGAAGAGCACTTATAAAAGACCCTCCAATACTTATACTAGATGAGCCAACTACGGGAATGGATGTGGGACTTGAAAAAGAGCTAATAGAGCACCTAAAACCAGTCGTAGAAGATAAAACCTTGCTTGTTATTACTCATAGGTTTGCAGCCCTTGAGCTGGTACAAAGGGTGATTGTAGTGAATGAGGGTAGGATTGTTGCTGATGGAGAAAAAGAGAAGGTTTTAGCTATGCTAAACAAAAAGAGGACATAATGCATATCTTAATGCCAAAAGATAGAAAGATAAACTACAGACTTGCAACTATTCCAATTATGCTATTCATAGTTGTTTTTTTTATATGGGCGTCCACTTCTGAAATAGATGAGGTAGTAAGAGGTCATGGTAAAGTCATACCAAACTCTCAAACGCAAGTACTTCAACACTTAGAAGGTGGAATTATCTCTGATATTATAGTAAGAGAGGGGGATATGGTCAAAAAGGGTGAGGTTATATATAGGTTGTCACAAGCTTTTTTTGATGCTAACTTAAGAGAAAAAGAGATAGAAACATACGCCCTTCAGGCTAAAAAAGAGAGGCTAAATACTATGCTAGATAGTAACCAGACACTGATATTTAGTGAATCTATCTTACAAAATGTACCTATAATAGCTAGAAATGAGAGAAGGATATTTGAAAGCAAGATGAGTGAGTACCTATCAAACATCAAGCAACTAGAAGATATTGCAGACCAGAAGAGATTGCGGATAGAAGAGCTTGAAAGCAAGCTAAAAAATCTAGAAATAGAGTTAAATCTTGCTAGGGAGAGTCTATCTATTACGGAGAAGTTATATAGATCAAAAGCTACCTCAAGGCAGGAGTACCTAAGAGAGTTGTCTAAAAAACAGAATCTAGTCACAGAAACCGAAGATGTAAAAAATAAAATACCAGCTCTAAAAGAGGAGTTTTCAGAAGCTCTTCTAAAAATAGGGAGTGAAAAATCCAAACAGGAGAGTGAATTATTAAGTGAGCTAAATGAGGTTAGTATAAAACTTCAACAACTAGAGGAGACAAATAGAGCCATAAGGGATAGAAGTCTTAGAAGCTCTATAAAATCACCAGTTGATGGAATAGTCAACAAACTCTATTTTCACACTATTGGTGGGATTATCAAGCCAGGTGATAAGGTCGCTGAGATAACACCAATAAACGACTCTTTGATGATAGAAGCAAAAATAAAGCCTTCAGATAGAGCAGATATATGGGTAGGTCAAAAAGCAAGAGTTGAAATAACAGCTTATGACTTCTCTAGATATGGTATGCTAAATGGTGATCTTGTCAACATAAGTGCAGATACATTTACTGATGAACAAGGTCAAGTGTTTTATAATGTTTTTGTCAAAGTGGATAGAAGTAATTTTGGTAAAGACAAGCCCATAATGCCAGGAATGCTAGCAAATATCCATATATTAACTGGAAAGAAAACTGTTTTGGAGTATATATTGATTCCGATAAAAAAAGTTGCCAATAATGCATTAATTGAGAAGTAGGTATGATTAGTAGTTCTAAATCTGGAGAGTTTATAAATGTTTAGTAATATCCTAAAAATTCAAGCCTTTTTTGAAAAGTTCAAAAAAAACAAAGGGCTCTTTTTTTCTACACTGACCACAACCTCACTTGTTGTCATATTTCTAGCTATGCTATACCTAAACACAGTTGCTACTAGAACAGCTTCTACATTTTATGAGCAAAGCAGGGTAGATGTATTGAAGTTTGTAGATGATTTGCTAATTGCAAAGTCAGAAAAAATCCTTCCCATATCTGTCCTTCTAGCAAACAATCAAGACTTAATAGATGCTTTAAATCTCATAAATACACCTGAGGATATGATAGCAACAGATGATTTAAATACTACAGATGAAAACACAACTCTAGCTACAAAAGTAGACCCAGCAAGTATAGCTGAGGCTAAAGAGGAGGCGTTTGAGATTATTAATTCAGCAAATGACAATATAGCAGCATATAGTACAAGCGGTATAGATATAGCCCTATATACTCAAGATGCTTCTAAGATAGCTGATGCCATAACTGGAGTGGTTGAAGATCCCCTTCCTACTTCAAGAGCTTCTGTTATAAGTGTACTTGCTACCAATGAAGCAATAGTTGGAGTAGAACAGATAGGTCAAAGTAGCGTTTTAAGAGCCATTACACCAATATTAAGTGGAGAAAACTTAGTAGGTATGATTGAGGTTAGGCAGGGTATAGAGTTTATCCAAGACTCTTTAAATGATCAAGGCTATAACTTTATCTTTGCTCTTGATCGTTTTAAGTTTCCCAATGAGTTTATCACTAACCTAAACACTGTAGAGATAAATGATAGGTATGTTACAGTTCAACAGAATATAGATCAGCAGTTTTTAGAGTATCTAAAAAATATCAACTACCAAGAACTTATGGAGGATGAGTATCTCCTTGATAGTGACTTTTTTGTAACATATAAGCTTATACAGGATGTAGAGGGTGTGGACTATGGTGTGATACTAGTGGGTGAAAATATGGATAATCCTACAAATGTTCTTGAGGTAGTAAGTAGTGTTGCTAAAAACATCACAATAGTTGCCCTAGGGCTTGTGGTCGCACTTTTGATTCTAATGATATAGGTATGATGATAAGATTCTCTTTTTTTCTACTTATCATCCTTTTTTGTAGTCTCAGTGCAAATGATGATAAGGTAGAGGCTACAAGGAAGTATGTAAAAGACCTCTCCAATAAGGGAACTTCACACATGAGGAAGTCATGGGATAAAAACAACGAAATACTAGAGGGTATTCTAAAAGAGCGAAACGATTCTCAAAAGCAAAGTGGAAGAGAGTACTATAAAGAGCTTTTAAATATAGACAGCTACAAAAAAGAGCAAAAGTAGCCTACTGTACATTTATCTGTACATGACCATAGTCATGTTTTGGTTCTTCATCTTTAGAGAATTTTACCTCAACCTTCTCTTTTAGTTCATCATCTTCATTTAGTTTGTTTTTTAGATTTAGCACTCGTCCAAGAGATATCTGCTTTGCCATAGTAGAGCTAAGTATATTTTTTGGGTCGCCTACACTTAGCTCTATCTTGGCTGAAGGATTTGCATTTAGTAGTATGTTTATAGCGTTTGTTACCCTATCAAGTATCTGGGGTGATAGAAAAACATCTTTGTTTTTAAAGACTATTGTCATCTCATCTCTATTAAACTCAGACCTAGCCTCTTGAATCTCTCTTTTAGCACTTATTACACCACCATCTTTTTCTCCACCCTCATACATTTTGGAGCTCTCTTGGTTTGTTTCTACTGAGACTACGGGTACTGGTGTGTCTTCTTGTTTTATGATGTGTTGAGATAGGGTATTCATTATCTGCTTTGCCTCTAGTACGCTTGATACCTCTTTTTCATCTTTTACTGAGTCTTGTTTTTTAACCTTTGAGACAAACTGAGAGTTATAAGCAATAATAGAGTAAAGAACAAGCATAAAAAGAAGCAGTACAAGTATTGTTGCTGAAAATATATCAACATATGGAGGCCATGGATTTATACCTTCTTCTTCACACTTTCTACTCACTTGTTAGCCTCTATCTAAACATTTTTTTAAAAAAACCACCACTATCTTTATCACTACTTGGTGCTGAGGTGGTTTTTGATTTTTTGGTTGTTTTTACAAGCTCATTTATGGCTTTTAGTTCTCCATCAAGCTTTTCTATAATGTCATTAAGTTTTTTATTGCTTTCATCTACACTATCTCTTACACTGATATTAATATCTCCACTAGAGATTATAGCATCTATTACCTCTTTGTTTTTACTAGCACTCTCTTTTGAGGTTTTTTGAGCATTTTGATTTAGAGATTTTAAGGCATGGTTTGTCTGTTTTGCATCACCTTGTATTTTGATAAGCTCACTTTTTAGTACCTCTATGTGCTCTTTGAAGTCATTTAACTTTCTCTCCTCAAGCTCTGCATTTTCACCTAAAGATTTTTTCATATCTACTATATTTTGACCTATATCAGTTATTAAAGACAAAAATCTCTCTTGGTTTTGAGAGGAGATGTCTCTGTACTCTTGTTGCATAGAGTGTAGTGTTTCAAGAGCATTTTTGTTACTATCCATGTGGGAGTTGAGTGTCTGTATAGACTCAGTTATATTTGCTAAAGATTTTGCTCTTCTCTCATCACTTCTCTCTACAAGCTGAATAAATACCGCTGAGTTTTCATTTGATGTTTTAAGTCCATCTTCTATTTTTTTGTTTGTAGTTTCTATAGTTTGAGCTATGTTAGAGCCCATACCCTCAAAACTATCTTTTAATCCATCTATACTTGAAAAACTTCCTTTTATACTTTCTACAATTACGGCATTCTCTGATTTTATCACATCTGAAAGTTTAGTTATAGAGTTTGCTGTTAGGTTAGATGAGCTGTTTATCTGTTCAGCTATTGTTGCTATATTAGCTTTAGTAGAGTCAGTTTTTTGCTCTATACTCTGAAGGTTGTTATTTAGTCCAGTTATAGCATCTAGGTAGCTATTTGCACTACTTTGGAGCTGATTTGATATCTGGATTATGTTAGAGTTTATGGAGTCTATTTTTGTTACACTACTTTGTGTTGAGTTTACTAGGAGTTCAGAGATTTTACTAATCTCTTTTTTCTCTTCGTCTATTTTGTGATTTAGGTTTTCTAATGATAGTGACATCTGTGCTAAAGCTTGGTTTGAATCACCTATTTTTGAAAGCTCTTTGGTAAAAGAGTTCATCTGATCTAAGAATACATCCAAGAAGCTCTCTTTGTGTTCAGGAAGATCACTATCTCCACTTGAACTTATGTTCATATCAACTATCCTATCTTTTAGCCAAGTCTCTACCCCAGCAATAAGAATATCTTGATATTTAAAAAGTATATATCCCTTAATACCAAGAAGTGTAGCCACTCCCACTGCAAAAAGAGATGAACCAAACCCAACCGCCATACCAGAGAGAGGTCCAGAAAAGCTACTTATAACCTCTCCTAGCTCAATTGACCCCGAGCCAAGCGTTACAACAATTTTCCCCATATCATCAATAGAAGTCAAAAGCCCAGTAAAGGTACCAAAAAGCCCAATAAGAAGAGGAGTGTTTATAAAAAAACTAATGTAGCTTTTTTGTTTATGGAAGCTATCTTCTAGCCAGTCAATAACCTCTCTTGATTCCTCTTGTGTAAAAAGTAGCTTCTCTTTAGTCTTCCTGCTATAGAACATATGGGCGATGTGTGCAGGCATAATAGTTTCAATACTTCTTAGATAGAAGTCAAATCCAGATCTCTTGTAAGCTAGTGCCCCAAATGTACCACCAAGCATCACTAGATTTATTCCAGAGCCTATGATAAATATTGTTCCTATAGTCATAAGTGAAAGTGTAGCTATATTAAAAGCTAGTGTAGCTGTGAAAAATATTACAAAAGTTTCCCAATTAGCAAAGATTACATAACCAATAAACAACCAAAAAACAAAAAAAACTTTTAGTACTTTTATTCTTTTCAAGCTTACCTCTTAGATGATTTTAAAAATGTGTTATCTATTGTATCAAAAAGATATTAAAAGATAAAAAACAATTATGATTTTACAAGAGGTTATTTGGTACAATTGCGCAATTTTAATTGGAGATAGAGAATGAAAGAAGCGCAGTATATATGGATGGATGGGGAGTTTATCCCTTGGAAGGATGCCAAAATCCATGTTTTAAGCCATACACTTCACTATGGAAACGGTGTTTTTGAAGGAACTAGGGCTTATAAAACTGATAAGGGCTTAGCTATTTTTAGGCTAAGAGAGCATACAAAGAGACTTTTAAACTCTGCTAAGATTAACCTCATAGAGTGCCCATACAGTATTGAAGAGCTAGAGAGCGTACAAGTAGAGATACTGAGAAAAAACCACTTTGAGGGCAATGTATATCTTCGTCCAATTATATTTTTAGGATATGGGGTTATGGGGCTATACCATAAACCAGCTCCCGTAAATGTTGCAGTTGCTGCATGGGAGTGGGGAACTTATCTAGGTGAAGAAGCACTTGAAAAAGGTGTAAATATCAAAGTAGCCTCTTTAAGAAGAAATCCAGTTAGCTCAACGCTGGGCAAAAGTAAATCAGTAGGAAACTACCTAAACTCACAGTTAGCAAAGTATGAAGCCATAGCTTGTGGCTATGATGAGGCCTTGCTTCTAGATGAGGCTGGATATGTTGCTGAGGGAAGTGGAGAGTGTTTTTTTATTGTTAGAGATGGTGTTTTAATAACGCCTCCTTTTGATAATACACTTGAAAGTATTACACAAGATATGGTCATCAAACTTGCTAAAGATATGGGAATCCCTTTTGTTCAAAAGAAGATAAGTAGAGATGAGATCTACATATCTGATGAGGCTTTCTTCACAGGAACAGCAGCTGAGGTTACACCAATAAGGAGTTGTGATGAACGAATTATAGGGGATGGGAAAAGAGGTAGCATGACAAAAAGACTTCAAGATGCTTTTTTTGATGTAGTATATGCAAGAGATAGCAGATATAGCGAATATCTGACTTTTATAGGATAAGGGAGAATTTATATGCCTATTGATTTTAGTGATCATATGAAAAGTAAAAACAGTAAAGATAGTAGCGGAGGAAATGGTGGTAATGGAGGAGGTAACAAAAAGTTTGAACCTCTTTTTCAGCCACCTGATTTTATGAAGGGCTTTAACAAAAAGATGGGGCTTGTCTATGTCATAATAATTCTTATTGTGTTAGTTGTAATATCAAAACCTTATGATGTAATAAACTCCGGTCAAATAGGGATTAAAGTAACAGCAGGTAAGTTTGAACCTATGCCACTTCAACCGGGTATCCACTTTTTTTTACCTATTATTCAAAAAGTTCTCATAGTTGATACAAAGGTTAGAGTTATAAACTACACCTCAAATGAGAGAGGAAGTGTATCCTCAAGTACAGATGGTGTTTTGGGAAATAGCTCTATATCAGTTCTTGATCATAGAGGTCTGCCTGTTGAAGTAGACCTAACAGTCCAATATAGACTAAACTCATCAAATGCACCTGAGACCATAGCATCTTGGGGTCTCTCATGGGAAGAGAAGATTATCAACCCAGTGGTAAGAGATGTAGTTAGAAGTGTTATAGGTAAGTTTCCAGCAGAAGAGCTACCGGGTAAAAGAAATGAGATAGCAGTAGGAATAGAAGATGGTATAAGAGCTAAAGTTGAAAACCTTACTAACCGTCCTGTGCAGGTTGAGTCAGTGCAACTAAGAGCGATTATACTACCTCCAAAAATACAAGAGCAAATAGAGAGAGTTCAGGTAGCTAGACAAGAGACAGAGAGAGCTAGATATGAGGTAGAAAGAGCAATTGAAGGAGCCAAAAGAAAAGCCGAAGAGGCAAGAGGTGAGGCAAATGCTAAGAAGATTAATGCAGAAGGTACAGCACAAGCAGTGCTAATTGAAGCTGATGCAAATGCTAAATCAAACAAACTCATCTCAGAGTCTCTAACACCAAGGCTTCTAGAGCTTAGAGCCATAGAGGTTCAAGGTAAGTTCAACGAAGCACTTAAAGACAATAAAGATGCAAGTATTTTCCTAACTCCTGGAGGAGCAGTTCCAAACATCTGGTTGGACACCAAAAACAAGCAAAAAGCAACTTCAGCTAGTGGAAACTAATGAAGCCAGATTTTGATAAAGCAACTCTACTACCAGCCATAGTCCAAGACCATAAGAGCCTTGAGGTTCTTATGGTAGCTTTTATGGACAAAGAGGCTTATGAGCTAACACTAAGTAGTGGTTACGCTCACTACTTCTCGCGCTCTAAAAACCGCATCTGGAAAAAGGGTGAAGAGAGTGGGAATGTACAGAGGGTTGAGGAGATAAGGCTTGATTGTGATAGTGATGCTATTTTACTAAAGGTTCAGCAAAAGGGTGTTGCATGTCACACAGGACGGATGAGTTGTTTTTTCAATAATGTAACTACTAACAAGATAGATGGTGAAGTCTTAGAGGATATGAGTAGTAAGTATAGTGCTTTTGATGAGCTTTTTCATATCATAGAACAGAGAAAAAACGAATCAAGTGCTAAATCCTACACCGCCTTACTTTTTGAAAAAGGCGAAAACTCCATCCTAAAAAAAGTCTGTGAAGAAGCAGGTGAACTATGCTTTGCTATAAAGGATAAAAACAGAGATGAGGTTATAGCTGAGGGGGCAGATTTGATCTATCATATAAGTGTCGCCCTAAGCTATAGTGGAGTCTCTATAAAAGAGATAGAGAACAAAATAAGATCACGCTTTGGCGTAAGTGGACTTGAAGAGAAAAGGCAAAGAGGTGGAGAAGGTTAAAGAACTCATAAGTAGCTTTAAGGAGTTTTTCGTAACTGTATCAGTCTATGATTTTGCCTTTATGGGAGGTTTTTTCCTTCTTTTTTTACTATTTTTTCTTTTAGCTATACTTTTTAGAAAAAACATTGCTCTGTTTATACTTTTTTTTCTTATGTCACTCTCAACCATAGGAGCAGCACCTTTTGTGGTAAACTCACTTATTGATAACTATGTAAACAAGTTTGAAGTGGTTTATAAAAACAACAGAGAGTTAAACTTCTTTGATGGAATCCTTATCTCTGGAACTCTTATAAATAAGGGTAGGGTGGATTTTAAAAGATGTGTTTTTGAAGTAATACTTTTTATGCCAGCATCAAATGTGATAAAAGAGAGTGCAAACAAGCTAAAACCCCTTTTAAAAAGAGAGTTTGTACTTGAAGGTCCTATAAAAAAGGGAGAATCGAAGGATTTTAGGTATCTCATAGAGGGTATTAACTTTGAAAACTACGAAAAAGAGGTAGATATTAGATGTTTTTAAAGGGGAAAAGCCCCTTTAAGCTACTATTGTAGAGATTGTATCTGCTCAGTAACTCTCTCTCTAAATTCTTGATCAACCCTAGCTGCAAGAACCATATCTTGATACTCATTAATACTTAGTCCAATATCAGAGATAACTTCTCCCATCTCTTTATCAGCATCTTGTCTTAGTTGGTTGATTTTGTTCTCATCTCCCGCACTCTGTTGCATTTCACCTTGATACTTAGCTGCAACCTCCTCAACCTTGATAGCAGCTTCTGCAAACTTCTTTACTTTAGAATCCGAGTAGTCAGTCTTGACATCAGCTTGAGTTTGAGACTGCATCATGTTTTGGTTTTGACTCTGAGCAATTGCAGATGTACCAAAAACCAAAGTGGCACCCAAAAGTACCTTCGTAAAACTTCTTAACAACATTGTTAACTCCTTAAATAAATTTAAGGTGCAATACTAACAAATCAAAAACTATAAGTCAACTAAAAAGTGCCTATTTTACGGGGTTCTACCATGCTCTATCAAAGTCATAGAGGTAGCTGTAGCAAATTTTGATTTTTTAAAAATCTTCCTCTGAAGATATGGAGTAACCTAGAAGCTCTATTTTTTTAGAGTGTAGATATAGCCTATTACTATCTTTTCCGCCATATTTTAGATCACCTATAATAGGATAACCTACACTTTTTAGATGTACTCTTATCTGATGAGTAGCCCCTGTGGTTATGATGATTTTAAGTTTTGTTATTTTTCCATCTTTTAGCTCTATTGGCTCTACCTTAGTTAGGGCTTCGCGACCATTTTTGGAGATTTTGCTTATGGCTTTAGTACCTCTAGTGGTCTCTATAGGTTTATCTATATCAAACCCTTCAGCTATAACACCTTCTACTAGTGCTATATACTCTTTATAAACCACTTGTTTTTTAAATTCTTTTATGCACTTTTCTTTAAATTCATCACTTTTTGCTAGAAGAAGAACTCCACTAGTCTCTCTATCAAGACGGTGGATAAGTGTAGCGTTTTTGGATTTTAGGGCTACTTCTACCTCTTTTGAGTCTATTGATATAGGTTTGTTTACTGCTATTAAGTTACTGTCTTCTAGAATAATCTCCATATCTTTTGGTCGCTCAACTCTAAACTTAGTATTTAAAGGCAGTTCAGCTCTTGCGACTTTTAGTCTATCTCTAGCTACAAAAACAACACCTCTATCTATAAGCTCTTTGGCTTTTTTGTTTGATATCCCCTCTTGTAAGGCTAGAAGTTTATACGCCTTTTCCATTATTTGCTCTCTACATTCCAACCACCACCTAGTGCTTTATACAGGGTGATAGTTGAGTTTATAACATCTAGATTGTTACTTACACTTTGAAGCTCTGCACTAAAAAGTCCTCTTTGTGAATCAAGCACTTCTAAGTAGCTAGTATATCCCGCATCAAATCTTTTTTTAGAGAGATTGAGTGATTTTTGTAGTGTCTCTACTTGTCTTTTACTAATCATAGATCTTTTTTTAGAACTACTCTGTGTGTTTAGTGCATCCATTACCTCTTTAAAAGCATTTTTTACGCTTTTTTGATAGGAGATTAGTGCATACTCTTTTTGGGCTTTAGCACTCTCTACACCTGCACTCACTCTTCCAAAGTCAACAAGTGGCATAGCAGCACTTCCTGCTAGATTCCAAATCTGAGCATCACTCCTAAAGAGGTTTTTTAAAGCCTCACTCTCTCCCCCAAAAACACCACTAAGTGAGATAGATGGAAAGTAGTTAGCCCTTGCAACACCAACAGAAGCATTAGCAGCACGAAGCTGCTCTAGTGATGCTCTAATATCTGGTCGTCTCTCAAGCAATGAGGAGGGCATACCAACTGGAACATCTGCTATTTTAGGTACATCACTAAGTGCATCTATATCTGTTAGCTGGGTGCTAGTGATAATCTCTTGTGGGGATTTTCCTATCAAAATCTTAAGTGCACGATTTTGTAGCTCCTCTTGAAGCTTTATACTCTCTAGTGCTGCTTCAGTAGAGTCAAGCTCTGCTAGAGATTGCATAAGTGTTAGTTCATCCACTAAGCCATTATCATACTGCTTTTTATAGTACTCATAACTCTCTTTTTGTGAGCTATATGTCTTTTGAGCGACATTTTTTTGCTCTTTTAGGGCTATTAGAGTAAAGTAGCTACTTGCTACATCAGAGGCTAGAGCTAGCTTGATAGCATCTCTATTTGCTCTACTAGCTTCAAGAATTGCTTCTGAAGCCTCTTTTTGGCTTGATAGTTTACCCCATAGGTCAAGCTCGTAGCTAAGTATGGCACTAAGTCCGAAGTTATTAAAGGTGGTCTTCCCAGGACTCTGAGGAAAAGTCTGCTCACTTCTTTTACTTCTTGAGCCTTTAGCCTCTGCATCTAGGCTTGGGTACTGGTTTGCTCTATCAAGATCAAGTGTAGCTCTAGCCTCAGCCACATTTGCAGCAGCTAGCAAAAGATTACTATTGTATCTAAAAGCCTCATCTATCATCTCATCAAGCACAGGGTCTTTAAAGCCCTTCCACCACTCTTTATTTATTGGCTCACTACTACTCTTTTCACCATCATAGCTACTAGGAAGGTTATCATATGCTGGGGCATTTAGGTCTGGCTTAAGCGAACACCCTACCAAAAGAAGAGCGATTGGGATAGAAAGAAAAATTTTATACATCTTCTCCTCCTTGCTCACTTTTGAGTTTTTTTGCTTTTTTCTTCACACCTCTATCATAGAGTGACTCTAGCCAGTAGTAAAACATCGGCACAAAGAGTATCGCTAAAGCTGTTGCAGCTATCATACCACCCACAACACCAGTTCCTATAGCATGCCTACTTGCAGCACCAGCACCAGTACTAAGTGCTAGAGGAAGTGCTCCAAAGGTAAAGGCAAGTGAGGTCATAATAATAGGACGAAACCTAATCTTAGCTCCTTCAATTGCAGCTTCATAAGGAGATAATCCCTCCTCTCTTTTTTGACTGGCAAACTCAATAATAAGAATCGCATTTTTAGCAGCCAGAGCTATAAGTACAACTAGCCCCACTTGAAAGTAGATATCATTCTCTAGTCCTCTAAGCAAAACTGCAGTTGCTGCACCAAACACAGCAAAAGGTATAGCAGTTAGCACCCCTAAAGGAAGTAGCCATCTCTCATACTGAGCAGCAAGTATGAGGAAAACTAGTATCATTCCATATATAAATGCCTCCCCACCACTACTTTCACTACTTACCTCTTGATATGCTGTGCCAGTCCAACCTATACCATATCCGCTCTGAAATGACTCTTTTGCAACCTCCTCTATAGCCTCTATTGCATCACCTGAACTATATCCAGGAGCTGG
This sequence comes from uncultured Campylobacterales bacterium, assembly GCA_964484395.1. GTDB lineage: Bacteria > Campylobacterota > Campylobacteria > Campylobacterales > CAZAFM01 > CAZAFM01. Next base: position 17,285 of record CAZAFM010000005.1, read on the forward strand.
ATTTCCCATAACTTTAGCAGATTCAAACATATTAAATCGTTCAACAATATCAGCTCCAACGACCCTCTCAAAGGTTACTATGTTGCTGATTGGTATAAGTTTTCCGCTGTTTGATTGAACAAAAATATCCTTTAAATCTGCTGGGTTCTCTCTGTACTCACTCTCAGCAGATATGTTTACCCTAAATGTCTTCCCAAGAAGGTTGAAATCGTTTACATACATCTTTCCTAAATTTGCATTTAGCGTCTGAAAGACCCTATCTACTGGAACTCCATAGGCTCTTGCAGCATCTCTATCTAGGTTGATCTTATACTTTGGTGTTGAGATATTAAATAGAGTTTTTACCCCTGTAACTTCAGGACGCTTTTTTAAATCCTCAATAAACTTTTGAGTCTCATCATATAGTGCTGTATCTCCGCTACCTGATTTATCTTGTACATAAAATTCAAACCCACCAGTCGTACTAAGACCGATAATTGGAGGCATATTAGCTGCAAATGCTAGCCCCTCATCTACTCCCATATAAAACTCTTGGTTGTATTGATTTATGATAGCTTGAGCACTGTTTGCTTCTCCTGGTCGCTCACTCCAATCTTTTAGTGTGATAAAGTGTGTCCCAGCACTGGTTTTTAGGGTAGAGCTTAGCATATCATAACCTGAAAAGCTCACTATATGCTCGACATTATCATTTTTTTCCATTATTTGGTTGAGCTGCTTTGTTAGTTCTATGGTTCTATCAAGTGAGGAAGCAGGTGGCAGATAGTCAAATGCAAAAAATGTCCCTTGATCCTCCTCTGGAACTAGACCGCCTGGTATTTTTTGAAACATCATATATATAGCAAAAAGCATAATCCCTAAAAGTGTTAAACTAATAGGCCAAACCTTAATAGTTAGCTTCACTAGGTGAACATATCCTTTTGTGACACCATCAAAGAAGTGGTTAAACTGCCTAAATATCCAGATTGGGCGATCTTTTTTACTCTTCTTTAGAAGTTGAGCACAGAGCATTGGAGTTAGCGTCAAAGCAGCTACACCTGAGATAATCATTGAGATTACGATGGTAACGGCAAACTGCTTATACATAGTCCCACTAAAACCACCCATAAACATAATAGGCATAAACACCGCTGTAATAACAAGAACTATAGCAATAATAGGACTTGTAATCTCTTTCATTGCCTCAATGGTCGCCTCTTTTGCAGGGAGGTGCCTCTCCTCCATAATTCGCTCAGAATTCTCCACAACAATAATAGCATCATCCACAACTAGTCCAATGGCAAGCACTAGCCCAAAAAGAGTTAGAAGGTTTATAGAGAAACCAAAAACATACATACCTGCAAAAGTCCCAACAATAGCTATAGGAAGTACGATAACTGGCACTATCGTAACTTTTGGTTTTTGTAAAAATATAAAAATCGTAGCAATAACTAGTAATAAAGCCTCAGCAAAAGTTTTACCTACTTCATCAATAGAAGCATTTACAAACTTTGTTGTATCAAAAGGTATTTGGTACTCTATTCCTTCTGGAAAGCCTTTTTTTAGCTCTTTTAGCTTATCATCAACTGCATTAGCAACTGCAACTGCATTTGCTCCGGGTGAGAGAAATATACCAATAGCTGTTGCTTGTTTTCCATTTAGAAGACCTTGAAATGCGTAGTTTTCAGATCCAAGCTCAACTCTAGCTACATCTTTTACTCGCAAGGATGAACCATCTTTGTTTGTTTTTATCATGATATTACCAAACTCTTTTGCTGTGGTAAATCTACCCTCAGTTATAGCCTTATAGGTAAAAACTTGTGGATTGTTCATAGGTTCTGCACCAAAACTACCTGCTGCAAACTGCTCATTTTGCTCTTTTATAGCATTAGCTACTTCTAGGGCTGTGATATTGTATTTAGCTAATTTGTCAGGTTGAACCCATACACGCATAGAGTAGGATTTTTGGCTAAAATTTGTAACATCTCCAACACCCTCTATTCTTTTTAGCTCATCAACAATGTTTGTATCAGCAAAGTTAGAGACATATAGTCCATCATATATATCAGAGTAAACCATAATAACTTGGACGATATTTGGGGATTTTTTCTTGACTTGAAGACCTTGAGTTCTAACTACTTCTGGTAGTGTGCTTAAGGCCTGCTGGACTTTGTTATTTACATTTACAGTTGCCATATCTGGATCTGTCCCTATGGCAAAAGAGATAGTAAGTGTCATAGAGCCATCATCGCCACTAACTGAGTCCATATAGATCATATCATCCACACCATTTATCTGCTCTTCAAGAGGTGTTGCTACTGTCTTTGCAACTGTAGCAGCATCAGCACCTGGATATACAGCTGAAACTGCAACTTGAGGAGGGGTTACTTGAGGATACTGCTCAATAGGGAGTATCTTTAGTGCAGCATATCCTGCAAGAAGTACAACTATAGAGATAACTGAGGAAAATATCGGTCGCTCTATGAAAAACTTAGAGAACATTACTTCTCCTTATCTTCTGCATGCTTAGCTTCTTTGCTATCTGTGGTACTTGGGACGATCTTTACAGGAGCTTTTGGTTTTACTTTTAGTATATTTGAAACAATAACCTTATCACCCTCTTTGATGCCTTTTTGAATAATAAACTTTCCATCAGATGTAGTAGCACCTAGTACAACAGGTCTTATCTCTGCACTTCCATCCTTATATACATATGCAAATATTCCTTGAGGTGACTGGAGAATAGCTTTCTGTGGGATAGCAATAGCATCTTTTAGTGCAATATCTTTTACCTGTACCTTGCCAAAGCGATTTGGATAAATCGCACCATCTTCATTTTTAAAGACTGCCCTTGCATTAACACTTCCTGTCTCTTCGCTAAGAACTACTGATGTAAAATCAACAACACCATCTTTTAAGAGTACATTTCCAGTTGTATCTTTTAAATCAACCTTTATCTTCCCATCTTCTGGCAAAACATATCTATCTTTTGCACCTTTTTCATTAATCATATCCACATCATCATTTGGTATAGCAAACTCCACATAGATAGGGTCAAGCTGAGTAATAGTAGTAAGCTGTGAGTTTGACCCAGGACCAACTAGACTACCTAAATCTTGCATCTTCTGCCCTGCTATTCCCTCAACTGGTGAGATAACCTTTGTGTAGTCTAGGTTGATTTTGGCGTTTTGCAAGGCTGCTCTTGCGTTTTTTACACTTGCTAAACTTGCTTTGTAGTTGGACTCTGCTGAGTCTCTCTCTCTTTGGCTTATAGCATTTTCACTATATAGTCTCTCTACTCTCTCCCACTCTTTTTTTGCATTTTCAAACTTCGCCTCTTCTACTTCTAGTGTAGCCCTAGCGCTTTCATACTCTGCTCTGTAAGTAGATGGGTCTATTAGGTAGAGTGATTGACCCTTTTTTACAACTTCACCCTCTGTGTAGTTTTTTTTGAGCAGAACTCCTTGAACCCTAGCATGAATTCCAACATCCCCTACACTTTTTGTCTTTCCAGTGTAGATTATGTTCAGTGGAACATTTTCACTTTTTACCTCATAAACTTTTACAGGTGTTGGTGGCATTTTTTGTGATTGTGAACTTTGTGAATCCTTTTTGCTATCAAGACACCCTGTAAAAAAAGAGAGGGATAACACCAAGAGTGCGAACAGGAAGGTTCTTTTGAAAGTCATTATGTACTCCTTAAAGATTTAAACACTCAAAAAAAGTGAAATTATGCTTAATTAATTGCCATATTTTACAATTTTAATTCTTTGATAATTCTGTCTAAGTCTATTTTCTCTTTTATGTATGAATGCTCTATTAAATCCGTATTTTCAAGGAGTGATTTTAACTCATCTTGGCTACACAGTCTGTAATTTTCAATAGCTTCAAATAGTGGGAATTGATAAAATATATTAACTCCACTTATAATCTTACAACCAAAGTGTGCAGGCTCAATCGGATTGTGTCCACCTGCTTTGACAAACCCACCGCCGAGTATAACAACATCACTAATAGCATATATGTTGATTAGCTCTCCCATCATATCAACAAGTGTGATATCACTTGTAAAAGACGCATCATCTGAGAGTTTTGCATAAGTTAGAGAGTTTTTATGAGAAAAATCACTTATAAGCTTCTCAACTTGTAAGAATCTCTCAGGGTGTCTTGGAGCTACTACTAATCTTCTATTTTTAAAATCAGTCAATGCCTCAAGAACTATCTCTTCCTCACCTTCATGAGTGCTAGCTGCTGTTATTATCTCTTTACTTCTATCAACCTCATACTTTTTTGTAGCCTGAGCGATATTTAGTAGCTTCAGATTTCCTGCAACTGAGATATTTGTAGCACCAAGTCGCTTTAATCTCTCCATATCATCACTACTCTGGGCAAAAGTATGGTCTATATTTTCAAATATTTTTTTGTACAAAAATCTAAATCTCATATATCTTAAGAGTGATTTTTCAGAGAGTCTTGCATTTACTAGATAAGTACTAGCTCCCCTTTTCTTTGCACAAAAAAATAGCATATACCAAAGCTCAGCCTCTGCTACTATGAGTGTTTTTTGTGGTGTTAGCCAGAAGGGAATAAGTGTCTCAAAAGGTAGATATCTGACATTATTACTTAGTTTCATGGCATTGAAGTATCCTGTGTTTGTAACAACACTGATGTTTATATTGTGGGATTTTTTTAGCTCATTTACTAGAGGTCTTATAGTGTTTATCTCCCCCATAGAGCAAGCATGAAAGTGTATACCATCTTTTTTGAAAGGAGGGTTTTTGTATAGAAAAAACCGCGCAGGTATAGAGTTTTTGTACTTCTGCTTAAAAGAGGCAAAAATAAGAAAGGGTATAAAAAGTATGTGTAAAAAAAGTAGAACAAGATAGTAGAGCAGACTCAAAAGAGCCTACTTACTTTGTGTACTGTCTTCACTAGTTTCAGGCTCAAAAAAGACAACCCTACCGCAGTGAGGGCATGTGATAATCTCTTCACCCTTTAGTATCTCTATGTGGGTTTTATCATTTATTCTAAGATAGCATCCTCCACACGCATGATTGTATAGGGGAACTACTGTACTCTCTCCTGCCCATCTTCTTATTTTTTGATAAAAAGAGATGATTTTTTGATCCATAGATGAGAGAAGTGATTCTTTCTCTTTAAAAACCTTCTCTTTCTCTTTTTCTATAGCACTTATCTCTTTTTTGTTTGCTTCTTCTATAGTTTTAACCTGTTCATCTATATTTTTTAGCTCATCTTTGAGGGCTATTTTTTTCTCTTCAAATGAGTCTATTAGCTTATGGTATCGCTCAATCTCTTCATTTGAGAAGTTTATCTGCTCTTTTGCAAGCTCCTCTTCAAGTTGAACAGCCTTAATCTCTTTTTCGTTTTTTAAACTTCCACTTTTTTTGCTTATATCTTTTATCTTGTCGTTTAGCTCTTCAAGATGAAGTTCGTTTTTTTGGATTTTGAGTTTTGTTCCTTTTATCTCATCATCTAGCTCTTCGATTTTATCGATAATCTCCTGCTTATGTCTTAGCTCTTCATTTAGCTCTGCATTTATGCTCTCTATTTTTGGCTCATACGAATCAATAGCCTTATCAACTTTTGAAAGCTCCACTAAATCCTTTAAATGTTTGTTCATTATATCTCCTGAAAGTGTCTGTATGTAAAGGGGTTTTTTGAATTTGCAATTATAGCTGTTATTTCCTCTTTTTTCAATTTTTCTTTTAAAGCCTCACTAAAATAGTGCTCTAGTTCATAGTGACCTATATCTATAAGCCCTTTTCCTAAAGATATAGCATTCATAGCACTATGATAGTCAACATCCCCAGTAATAAGCACTTCAGCACTTATAGAACTCAAAAAAGACTTTCCAGCTCCACACACAAAAGCTACTTTTTTTATGTGCTCTGGGATGTTTGAGAGTTTTATGTTTTTTAGCTTTAGATTGCATCTTAGCATATCTAAAAGCTCCTCTTTACTTAAACTCACTTCAAACTCTAAGCAGATATCACTGTTTTTTGCTTCAAATCCTGCTTTTTTTGCAACATAGCCATTAAGTATGTGTTTATCAAAGTTTGTGTGAAGTGCTATAAGAGAGATGTTTTTTTTGATAAGTAACTCTATAATATTTGCAGGATATTGCTCAAAATCAAGCTCTTTTAGAGGTTTAAAAATAAGTGGATGGTGAACAATAAGGAGTGAACCCTCTTCTATCTGCTCTATATTATCTAGTGTTGCTTCTAGGCTTAGGTATATGTTTTCTACCTCAGATGATTGTTTGCCAACTAGAAGTCCACAGTTATCCCACTCTTCTGCATCTAGGAATGGAGCTATTTTATCAAGAATTTCTAGTATTTTAGAGATTTTCAAGCTAAAACCCTCTTTTCCCTCTCCTCTTCTTGCTCTTTATACAAAGATGCACAGAGGTTTGAGAGTTCACGGATTTTTAGTATGAACTCCTGTCTTTGGGCAACAGAGATAGCTTTTCTAGCATCTAGGAGGTTAAAATAGTGAGAACTTAGCATCACCATATCATAAGCAGGAAGTGGGAGTTTAGCTTCAATGCACCTTTTGGCTTCACCTCTTGCCTCTTCAAACCACTTAAAAAGCATAGCAGTATCTGCTACTTCAAAGCTATACTTGCTAAACTCATACTCCTCCTCTTTATGTACATCTCTATACTTATATCCTTCACTCCAGGTTATATCAAAAACACTATCTACATTTTGAAGATACATAGCAAGTCTTTCAGTTCCATAGGTTATCTCAACTGCCACTGGCTTGCACTCTATACCTCCTACTTGCTGAAAATATGTAAACTGAGTAATCTCCATACCATCTAACCAAACCTCCCAGCCTAGCCCCCATGCTCCTAGAGTTGGGCTCTCCCAGTTATCCTCTACAAATCTAATATCATGCTCTCTTAAATTTAATCCTAGATACTCCAAGCTTTTTAAATACTTCTCTTGAATATCACTAGGATTTGGCTTTATAAGCACCTGAAACTGATAATAGGCTCCTAGGCGGTTTGGGTTTTCTCCATATCTTCCATCAGTAGGACGGCGGCTTGGTGCTACATAGGCTGCACTCCAAGGTCTAGAGTCTAGGCTTCTAAGTATAGTAGCTGGATGAAAAGTTCCAGCCCCTGCAGGTATGTCATAAGGCTGGAGGATTAAACATCCCTCTTTATGCCAAAATTCTTGAAGCTTTAGTAGTAGTTCTGAAAAAGTTATCACGCCTCTTTAATCTCCAATGCTCTGTTTATTTTGTTTTTATCAAACCCACATATCCATGCACTTCCTATCATAAAAGCTGGAACCCCACGACATCCATGTCTTTCGCAATCTTTTGCTGCATCACTATTTTTTGATATGTCTATCTCTTTGTAATTTATCTTGTGTTTTTTTAGGTGTTGTTTGGCAGTTATACAGTGTGAACACCCAGGACTTGTAAACATAACAACTCTTTTTGCCACTATTCATCTCCTTTTCGTGAGTTCTCTTCTATCACTTTTCCCCACATTAGTTTATATTTTCGCTTAACAAACTCTAGCTCATCTTGAGATATTTTTAGCTGATCACTAAGTGTTCCTATGGTCTTTTTGTCCTCATCATAAACCTCTTGCATTGAAAAAAGAGCGTCTTTTAGGAATTTGTTCTCATCTTTAAGTGAGCTTATTGTTTCATCTTTTGATTCAAGTACTTTTTGGTGCAGATGAAGGATTGTACCTATGGTTTTTTCTGCAAAAGAGGAGCTCACCTCACTCCCACTCTCTTCAAGCTCTGAACTTGAGGATTTAGGAACAAGAGCGGAAGTAGAGCTACTTGCTTCTATATATACCTCACCACTCTCCTCCTTGCTTTGCAAGTATCCATCATCTATCATTTGAAGAACTCGCTCCTCTTCATACCCAGTTATCTCTGCAAACTCCTCAAGAGGAAGCCATGTTTCCATATCCTCTCCTATAACTTTTTCTTATCAAACATAGAGTTTTTTATAACTCTTCTTTCAAGTCTGTAAGTGCAGTTTTGTACTATCTCAATCACGATACTTCCTTTCGCAAAAAGCTAAAACATGGCAGTTTTTGTGGAAGTTTTATAGGAATCTCATATCCACTATGCACAGAGTCTAGCTCTTTTTTATCTAAGTTTGTTATTTTATACAATTTCAAATAATATCTATCTTGTTTGAAAAAAACCTCTCCAAGTTCATTCTTTGCACACTCTATCTTAGAACCCAGTGGAGAGAGGATTTCTAGCTCCTCATTTGGGACTATTGTGTGTTTACACATAAAACTCTTCTCATCTTCACCGACCTCACCACAGACTTGAATACTTGGTTTTATTTCTGGAGTTTCTAGGTTTTGGTCTATATGTTTTGAGTAGGGGCGAGAGAAGAGGTATCCATCTGAGTAGCCTCTATTTGTTAGTTTGTCTAGCTCTTTTTCATACTTCGTAGCATCAAACTCACTGTTTTTGGCATCAATAATCGCCTCTTTGTAGACTTTTGCAGTAAGTGCTGTATAGTAGGGGCTTTTGGTTCTTCCCTCTATCTTTAATGAGTCTATTACTTTACTCTTTATTATATCCTCTATGTATGCACTTAGATTTAGATCTTTTGCGTTAAATATATATGTTCCCTCACTACTCTCTTCAAGTCTTAGAAGTGTTCCTGATTCTTTCTCTTTTGTGTATATTTCATACTCAAACCTACAATCATTTGCACAACTTCCGCGATTAGCAACCCTTCCTGTTTGAAGAGAGCTTATAAGACATCTGCCACTATATGCAAAGCACATACTTCCATGCACAAAGGCTTCTAGTTCTAGCTCTGGAATAGCTTGTTTTATCTCTTTTAAATCATTGAGGCTTATCTCTCTAGCCGCGATTATTCTACTTACACCCATTTTGTAAAAAGCTTTTGCATCCATATAGTTTAGCACATTTGCTTGGGTAGAGAGATGTAGTGGAACTTCAGGTGCAATATCTTTACATAGCTCTATAACTCCTGGAGTTGAGACTATGAAGGCATCTGGTTGCATTTGTGAGATTTTTTTTATGTGGGTTTTGTAGAGCTCAATTTGAGAGTTAAAAGGGAAGCTATTTATGGTTACATAGATTTTTTTGCCCAGTGATTTTACATATTCCACCCCTTCAAAAAAGCTCTCATAACTGAACTCTTTTGATGAGCGGTTTCTTAACGAAAAGTGGCTAACTCCCCCATAAACTGCATCAGCACCATAGTGTAGAGCTAATTTTAGTTTATGAAGATTACCAGCAGGACTTAGAAGTTCGATGCTCAACTTAGCTTAGACCTTTTTACCAAGTGTGGCAATAAGTGCTTCTATATCATCCTCTGTAACAACATCTTCTGTTGAAGAGTCACCATCAATATGTGTAGCAGATGAAACCCTTTTAGAATCTTCAAGCTTTCCTTCAAAAAGAGAGTTCATGTATTGAGATAGTGCACGCATTACATTAATAACCCTCTCTATTTTTTGCCTATGAATATCTTGATACTGCATAACATCCATAGTCATAATAATCTCATCTTGTGCACTCATAGCAGAGGTTTCTATTTTCTCGCTCTCTTCTTTGATAGCCTTTATTGCCTCTTGGGCGTTTATAAATGCATTTATCTTTGGAAAAGAGTTCTGAAGGGTTGTTATTAGCTTCTCTAATGATTCACTACTACTTGATATTTTTTTTACACTATCTTCTATTTCTGCTATATAAGTACTTGTGTTTTCAAGCTTGTCAAACATCTCAGTAGCTTTAATCTCTGAGTCTTTTGTCACATCATCAAGCTGATTTACAACCTTATGGTCATCTGTTGGTGGCGGTGGTGGCCACATCCTATCTGCACTCACTCTGTAGCCTTCAGATTCATCATTACTTTCAGATTTATCATCACTTTTACTACCACTATCACTTTGTGATTGTGTACTACTATCTTCTGCGGGCTCTTCATCTGGTAGGTTTTCTAAATCAACCTCTCCAGACATCAAAGAATCTAGCTCTTCTTGGGTCATACTTTTCCCCTAATATAAACTTTTCACATATTATATGTGTTTTTTGTTATAAATCAATTTAAATAAGAGGGTCTAATTACAAAAGCTTTTATTGCCTAATTTTTAATCAATAAACATTCTGCTTAAACTAAGGCTGATATGATAAAATGGTCGTACAATTTACTACAAAAACCAAGGAGAGAAGATGCCAGTAAAGAAGTTTCTTGAAGAGTGCAAAGAGAACCAGATAGAGTTTATAGACTTTAGGTTCACAGATATAAAAGGAGTATGGCACCATGTGACATATGACATATCAGCTATAGATGAAGATATGTTAACTAATGGTCTTCCATTTGATGGTAGCTCTATTCCAGCATGGCAACCAATAAACCAGTCTGATATGATATTAAAACCAGATGCAGAAGCAGGAACACATTTTATTGATCCTTTTACAGCTGATCCTACGATGGTTATCTTTTGCGATGTATATGACATCTACAAAAAAGAGATGTATGAGAAGTGCCCAAGAAGTATCGCTAAAAAGGCTCTTAAATATCTTGAAAATACAGGAATAGGTGATGTTGCGTTTTTTGGTCCTGAAAACGAGTTCTTTGTATTTGATGAGCTAAGAGTAAGAGATGATATAAACTGCCAGTACTATGAAGTAGATACTGAAGAGGGTGACTGGAATACTCATGCTGAGATAAAAGAGAGCTACAACACAGGTCATAGACCAGGAACAAAAGGTGGTTATTTCCCAGTGCCTCCAGTTGACTCTATGATGGATTTAAGAGCTGAGATGGTTGAGGTACTAAAGCAAGTTGGACTTGAAACAAATGTTTTCCACCACGAAGTTGCACAAGGTCAAGGTGAGATAGGTGTGAAGTTTGGTACTCTAGTTGAAGCTGCTGATAATGTTCAGAAGCTAAAATATGTAATCAAGATGGTAGCTCACCTAAATGGTAAAACTGCTACTTTTATGCCAAAGCCTCTATATGGAGATAATGGTAATGGTATGCACACACACCAATCTATTTGGAAAAACGGTGAGAATGTTTTTGCTGGCGATAAATACCAAGACCTAAGTGAGATGGCACTGCACTATGTAGGTGGTGTTCTAAAGCACGCTCAAGCAATAGCAGCTTTTACAAATGCATCAACTAACTCTTATAAAAGACTAATTCCTGGTTTTGAGGCTCCTTCAATTCTAACTTACTCTGCACAAAACAGATCAGCTAGTTGTAGGATACCATTTGTGAACTCTCCTAAAGCAAAAAGAGTTGAGTTTAGGTTCCCAGATAGCTCTTCAAACCCATATCTTGCATTTACTGCCCAGCTAATGGCAGGACTTGATGGAATTGAGAACAAAATAGATCCGGGTCAGCCAATGGAGATGGACCTTTTTGAACTTAGCCTTGATGAGATTAGAGAGAAGGGTATTAGACAGATGCCACATACACTAAGAGAGGCTATAGAGGCTATGTTAAGTGGTAGAGAAGTATTTAAAAAAGGTGGTGTTATGAGTGAAGAGTTTCTTCAGACCTATCAGCACTACAAGTTTGAAACAGAGATATGGCCATGGGAGGGAAGACCTCATCCATTTGAGTTTATCTCTACTTATTCTTGCTAGAAGAGGGCTTTTGCCCTCACTAATATCTGCAATAAAACTTCTTTTTACTTATTTGCCCACTCATCTTTGTTTCAGTATAATTCCACAAAAACTTAAGGTGTAAACATTGGCAGCTGATGAACAGGAGAAGACCGAAGAACCCACCGCCAAAAAGATAGCTGATGCACGAAAAGAGGGGAATGTCCCTAAAAGTCAAGAGGTAAGTGCACTTGTATCTATGCTCATTGGCTTAGTTATGCTTTTTGTTATGTTTTGGTATATGACAGCAGGTATTATCGACCTTTACCACTACTACAACTCTTTTTTTAATAGTGAATTCACAGTGCCTCTAATGGTAAGTATTGCTTATACTTCAGTTATAGAGATAGTAAAAATACTAGCTCCAATGTTTCTTGCTCTAATCATAGCAGGAGTTATTGGGAATGTATCTCAGTTTGGTTTTTTGCTAACTGCTAAATCTATGAAATTTGATTTGAAAAAAATAAACCCTATAAAGGGGCTTGCTAATGTTTTTGGACTAAAAAAGCTACTAGATGGGCTTATGACCACTTTGAAGGTTTTTGCAGCTTTTGGTATTGGAAGTGTTATCTTTTTCTACTTTTTTATGGATGTAGAGGAGCTTGTAATGCTTCCTATGAATAAGCAACTTATATGGTTTAAAGAGAAAGCACTTATTCTTATTTTTGCACTTCTGTTTGTGTTTTTGATTATAGCTATTATTGATCTGGTTATAAAAAGGTATCAGTATTTTAAACAGCTCAAAATGAGTAAACAAGAGGTAAAAGATGAGCATAAACAGCAAGAGGGTAACCCAGAGGTAAAACAGAAAATAAGACAACTAATGTATCAAAATTCAGGTAGAAGAATGATGGATGAGGTCCCAAGTGCAGATGTAGTTGTCACAAACCCAACCCATTATGCGGTGGCTTTGAGGTATGATCAACTAAGGGATAGAGCCCCAAAAGTAGTTGCAAAAGGGGCTGATAGGCTTGCACTACGAATAAAAGAGATTGCTAGAGAGAATCTTGTTCATATTGTAGAAAACCCACCTTTAGCAAGAGAGTTATATAAAAGTGTAGATGTTAATGAAGAGGTTCCTGAGATGATGTATCAAGCAGTAGCAGAGCTTTTTGCCTATGTGCAAAAAGCCCAGAACAAATCAGATATGAGTATGAGGTAGAGAGAAATAATCCAACCTATCCTCACCAATAGTGTATGAGTGGATAGGGCTTAGGTTTAGGTCTGAAGGAAGGTATCTGCTTCCACCAGTTTTTGGGGCTACAAAGACTCCTAGCATATCTATCTTGGGTGCTAAAGCCTCTAGAAGTCTTCCACCACCCTCTACCATAACTAAAGAAGGAGTTTGCAAATCAAGCTCTTTTTTGATAGTTACACTTCTACCTTTTACGCTAAAAAGTGGTATATCTCTATCAACCTCTTTACTAGTTAGTATCTGAACATCTGGAGGCTTTTGACCTACAAGCCTAGAATCAAGTAATGGTCTATCTATCCTAACACTATCACCTCCTATAGCAAGGAGACTTATAGAAGATCTTATCTTATGTACAAGCTCTCTTGAGCTACGGGAAGATATCACTCCTCCATCATATGAACCATCCTCTCTGATAGCTATTTTAAACAGTATATAAGCTCTTTTTTGCCAGATAACAAAGGGCTTTATGAGCTCTTTTGCTTCAGCATCTTTTAGCGCACAGTGGCTTATATCTACACCTACACTTTTTAGATACTTAGCTCCACCACCTGCATCTTTGTTTGGGTCGTATGTAGCAAATACTACTTTTTTTGGCTTTAGCCTTCCTATAAGGTCTGAGCATGGAGGGGTTTTACCATGATGGTGGCATGGCTCTAGAGTGATATAGAGGGTGCACTCTTTGAAAAGCTCTTTTGCGTTTGTAGAAAGATAGTTGTGAAGTTCAGCTGAGCTTTTAGAGCTATCAATACCTTTGTCATCTGTGAGTTTTTTATAAGCCTCTTTAAAAGCTAGTACCTCTGCGTGAGGTTCTCCTGCTTTTTTGTGAGTTTGAAGTGAGATGATTTGATTGTTTTTTACTACCACAGCAGCTACTGGAGGGTTTGGATAGGTTAAAAACTGCTCCTTCCAAGCTTCATCTATGGCTTTTCCTAGGATATGGGAGTCAAAATCTACCATTTAAAGTATGTAGAGGCACTTTTTATTTCATTTAGGGGGATTTTTTTTGAATCATTTGCACTTTGAACAGTGATGTTTTCACCATCAAACTCTTTTAAAACACCTTTTAGCTTTCCCTCACTCATCTTTATCTTTACATTTGAGCCAATAGAGTTCATAAAGTGTTGAGGCTTTTTTAAAGCTCTCTCAATCCCAGGTGAGCTTACTTCTAAAAAGTAAGGAGCGGAGCTTTGATACTCTACATCTAGTAGAGGAGAGATTATTTTGGATATCTCACCACAAAGGTCGAGATTTATCCCATCATCTTTTTGTATAAAAACCCTAAAGTAGTTATAATCTCCCTCTTTTACTATCTCTATATCATAAAGCCTAGCCCCGAAGCTTTCTACAACTGCTCTAATTTTATCTTCAATCATTCTCTGTCTTGTTTGATTTTGTCAAAAATCTCATCTAGCTTCTTAGCTCTATCAAGTAGCTCATCAAACTTGAAGTGAAGGTCTGGACACTTATACCACTGTGTTGCAACAGAAACATTTCTCTTTATAGCTCCACTTGCCTTTCTTAAAGCATTTAAAGAGGCTTTTTGCTCAGCCTTGTCCATACCTGTTGGGTCAAGATATATGTATGCATCATATTTGCCCTTTTTTATTTTTACATCTACTACTGCTAGTGAGTTTATCCTAGAATCACTCATCTCTCCTAGTGCTTCATATAGAGTCTCTTTTAGTAGAGACTCTTTTTGCTTTAGTTTTATCTCATCTTTTTCCACAAGATAGTCCTTATATCTCTCTTTGTCTCTCTATCTCTTTAAAAGTCTCTATGACATCACCTGTTTTAATGTCATTGAACTTCTCTATTCCTATACCACACTCAAGACCCTTAGCAACCTCTTTTGCATCATCTTTGAATCTTTTTAGTGAAGAGATATTACTCTCATATATTACAACACCATCCCTAATGATTCTAGCTTTAAAGCCTCTGTTTATAGAGCCATCAGTTACCATGCAACCCGCTATATTTCCTATCTTAGGAACACTAAACACATCCCTTACTTCTGCTTGTCCACTTACCTCTTCTTCAACAATAGGTGACATCATTCCACCAATTATAGCTTTTATATCATCTATTAGGTCGTATATGATTGAATAAGTTCTTATCTGTATATCTTGATTTTTCGCTTTTTGCTTCACTGAGCCAGTTGGTCTTACATTGAAGCCTAGTATCACACAGTTTTGTGAGGCTGAGGCTAGTGTTAAATCACTCTCTGTTATTCCACCTACTGCTTGGTGGATTACATTTACCTTTACTTCCTCATTTTTTAGCTTATCAAGTGAGCCCTTTATAGCCTCAAGACTTCCTTGTACATCTGTTTTGATAATAACTGGTAGGCTTTGAAGATTACCCTCTTTAACTCTCTCTCCAAGCTCTTCAAAAGAGACTTTTGTGGACTTACTAAGCTCTTTTTGCCTTAGATAATCAGCCCTTTTTTGCGCAAACTCTTTAGCCTTAGCATCACTCTCTACAGCTATCAGTATAGACCCAGCAGGTGGTACATCATCAAGTCCTGTTATCACACCTACTTCTGAGGGTCCTATGTTTAATAGTGGCTTTCCTAGATCATCACTTAGAGCTCTTATCCTACCTGAGGTAGTATCTACAACTACACTATCACCAACATTTAGAGTACCATTTTGCACAATTACTGTAGCTACTGGTCCTCTACCTCTTTCAAGTGAACTCTCAACTACAACTGCTTTTGCAGCTCTATTAGGGTTTGCTTTTAGCTCTAAGAGTTCTGATTGGAGTAGAATAATCTCAAGCAAATCATCAATACCATCTCCAGCAATAGCAGAAACATGAACAAACTCATACTCCCCGCCCCAGTCAACTGGAGTGTAGCCTATTTCTGACATCTGCGATTTGACAAGGTCTGGGTTTGCTTCTGGCTTATCCATCTTGTTTACTGCTATAACTATTGGAACACCTGAGGCTTTAGCATGTGCTAATGCCTCCTCTGTTTGTGGTCTAACACCATCATCAGCAGCCACAACTATAATAACAACATCAGTAGCTTGAGCACCTCTAGCCCTCATCTCAGTAAAAGCCTCATGCCCTGGTGTATCTATAAAAGTTATCATCCTATCATCTTTTTTGATAGTATAAGCACCTACATGCTGAGTTATCCCACCTGCTTCTGCTGCTGCTACTTTGGCGTTTCTGATATTATCAAGTAGGGTAGTTTTACCATGGTCAACATGACCCATAATAGTAACAACAGGTGCTCTATCAATTAAATCAGCATCATCAAGTGCGTCATAAGAGCTAACATAATCTAACTCTTCAAGAGGATTCATAGTTTTAACCTCAACACCATACTCATCTGCAATAATCTCAATAGTATCTTTATCCAAAAAGTCGTTTTTGGTTATCATCATACCCATACTAAAGAGCTTTTTGATGATTTCAGCCACACTAATTCCTAGCTTATCAGCTAGTTCATAGGCTCTTACATCTTCTGGAATGGTTATTTGCTTTTGTTGTTCTAGTTTTTGAGGCTCTGGTTTTGGTCTTTTGCTTCTTCTTGAAGAGCGTCTTATTGAAGGCTTTGAGTCATACTTGTTCTGTCTGAACATCTTAGCCTTTTCAACCTCTTTTTTCTTTTTGTTTACCTCTTCTTCACTCGGTTCATCTTTACTACTAAGATCTGGTAGTACAACCTCTTCTTCTTCGTCTGCATAGCCTGAATCACTCAAATCTCTCTCGCTTAAAAGGTCTATCTTATGTTGAGCTTTTTTGGTTGGAGGAGCTTTTTTTACTTTTTTCTTCTTTTTCTTAGAGGCATCTTCATGTTCGCTTTGAGCAGTAATCTCTTTAGTATTCTCTCTTGCTACCTCTAGCATCTCTCTTTCGTGAGCTCTTTTTACCTCTTCTATGAGTCTTCTTTGTTCAGCTTCTTTTTCTTCTATCTCTTTTTGGATAGCTTCATCTTTTTCTTTTTGTAGTTGCTCTTTTTTGTCTTTATCTTTTTTCTTGACTATTGTCATCTTTCTTTTGCCAAGTGTTGCCTCAGCTAGACTTCCTGTGATAGCTGCTTTTATAGCTCTGTCTTTATCTTCTTCTTTTTTTGTTTTTGTCTTAGCACTCTCTTTTTTAGCTTCACTTATCTCAGCTTTTTTAGGCTTAGTATCCTTAGGCTTACTCTCTTTGTCTTCCTCTTTTTTCTTAAACTCTGGAGGGATTGCTCCTGTCATAAGATAATTTAGTAGCTTATCTGCCAAGTTCATCTCTACTGTTGAGTTTGCAGCTTTTAGTTCAAGTCCTAAAGAGTTTAGTTTTTCTAATACCTCTTTTGGTTTTTGTCCCACCTCATTAGCTATATCGCTGACTTTAACTCTATCCATTAGCCAAAATCTCCTTCAATTCTTGATTATATATTTCTTTATCTTTTTTGTTTTTTTTGCAGCTCTTTGCTATCGATACTCCGATACTTTTGCTATGTTTGCATTTTTCACAAATATAAAAACTTCTTCCTATTCCGTTAAAAAGTGTTAGTGATTGTTTTTTGCACTGAAGTCGAAGTAACTCATTTTGGCTGAATCTTTCTTTGCAATGTATACACATTCTAATTGGTTTAGCTCGCAATTATATCAAAACCTTTCTTTAAATGCAAAATCACTCACTAACAACTTCAACCCCTGTATTATTGAATGTTAGTAGTTTGACTTCAAAGTGTGGAAACTTATCTTGAAGTTTTTGTTGAACTCTTTTTGCATCATTTTTGTAGACTATATTAAAAAAGGTAGAACCACTTCCGGAGAGTGTACTCATCAAAACCCCTTCAGCAATAGCTGCTTTTTGTACCTCAAAAAGTTCAGGAAATATTTTCATTCTATAAGTTTGATGTATCCTATCTTCAGCAGCTAGCTTTAAAAGCCCCCAATCTTTTGAGAAAAAAGCAGCTGTCATAAGAGAGCTTCTAGCTATATTGTAGACTGCATCTTGCTTTAGGTATCTTTTTGGTAGAACTGTTCTAGCTCTTTTTGTTGACATAGGATTTGGTGGTATTACTACTACTGCTTGTACATCATCTGGAATATGTGCTTTTTTGTAAAAAACCTTATTGTACTTCTCAAGTGAAACAGTAAAACCTCCTACAATAGCAGGAGTGATATTATCAGGATGAAGCTCATACTTAAAAGCTAGGTTTAGAATATCTCTTTTGTTTATTGGCTTCTCAGCCATAGCGTAAGCCCCAGTAATAGCACCAGTAATCACAGCAGAGCTACTTCCAAGACCTCTTGAGATGGGGATGTTGTTGTTAAACTGAAACCTAAAATTATCCTCTTTTCCACAAAGGGCAAGATATGTTTCATTAAATATCCTAACGAAGAGGTTATCTTTTTTTAGCTTTTTTATGTTCTCTCCACTTCCCTTTATAGAGATACTTGTAAATTTAGCTCTATTTATAATCGCTTCATTTTTAAGATTTAGCGCAATTCCTAGCGTATCAAAGCCAGGTCCCATATTTGCACTAGTAGCAGGAACGATAATCTTCAAAAAAATCCTTTAAATTGCAGGCAGAAAGTAAAACGGCTCTAGATTGTCATCAAACTCATCACACTCTAAAGTACTCGGAAGTTCTATTGCTTCATCTATACTCTCTTTTGTGATAGTAATTCTATCCTCTTTTTTTAAAAATGAGCTGTTTTTAGTAGCTCTGATGGCTCTATTTTTACTAAAAAAGAATGAGTCAGTGGCTTTAAGCTTGACATTCATGCTTATAGAGAGTGTTTTTAAAAATATATAAGTGACCTTCAAAGCCATAAAACTTCCAGGTCCTCTTGCATAGTAGATTGTCTCTATATCATAGCTTTGTAAAAGTGGCTTGAATATCTCATAAAGAGCAACTGAGCATTTTTTCTCACAAACAAACTCCTCTTTTTTTACCCCATCTATATAGATAGCATAACGAATAGGGGAGGTGGCGGAGTAGAGTAGAAGTGAGACCTTAGATTTTGGCATATGAACGAACAAACTCCTCTTTTAGCTCAGAAGCTCTTACCACTTCATAAGCCTCTGGACTCTCAAGTAGTTTGCAGACAAGCTGATAGTTTAGCTTATGACTTCCTGCAAATGAACTGTATTTGGCGCAAATAGGCTTTCCTATGAGTGAGAGGTCACCTATTGCATCTAGAATCTTATGTCTTACAAACTCATTTTTAAACCTCAACCCTTCTGGATTTAGCACTTTTTTGTCATCTAAGACTATTGCATTATCAAGTGAGCCTCCTAGGGCTAAACCTATGCTTCTTAGATACTGCACCTCTTTTAAAAAGCCAAAAGTTCTAGCTCTTGCTATCTCTTTTTTATACTCTTTGGAACTGAATTCAAATCTATGTTTTTGGTTTTTGATAATAGGATGAGGAAACTCTATCTCAAACTCAAAAATAGGTGTTTTTGAAGGTGAGAGGTGGACATATTTTCTCTCATCTTTTATTATGACATCCTCTTTTAAGACTACAATCTCTTTTTGTCTTGATTGTTCAACCACACCTACTTCATCAAGTAGAAGGCAAAAACCAATACTACTCCCATCTAGAATGGGCATCTCTTCGTTGTTTACTGAGATTTTGAGATTATCTATCCCATAAGCATATATGGCAGATAAAAAATGCTCTATGGTGTGTATAGTAGCCTCATCTTTTGATATGGTTGTTGCATTTTGGGTTGAGGTGACATTTGAAGTGCTAAGTGGGACGCTAATATTTAGGTCGCTTCTATAAAACACTATTCCACTATCTTCCTCAAGTGGTTCTAACTTCATCTGTACAGGAACGCCTTTATGAAGTCCTATTCCGACAATTTCTATAGATTTTTTAAGTGTTCTTTGGAGCAACTATATTTCCTCAACTACAACTTTCTCACCATTTTCTGCTACTTTTTTTAGCCCACCATCAAAAAGCGAGCTTTCAAGTATTTCACCATTAAAAATTATACTACCACTAACCTTACCTTTGAGTATTATAAATTTGCCCCTTACCTCAAGCGAGCCATCTATATCACCATAAATACTTACTTCACCATCTACCTCTATTCTAGCTCCACTATTTACCCTTCCAAAAAGTGTGAAGCTTCCAGTATGCTCTATACTAGTCCCGCTTCTTAGGGTTTTGTTTAGCACTAGATGGGTTTGGGTGTTTCTGTCTTCACTCTTGTTTTCATCTACTTGTGTCACATGAGATATAACCTCTTTCTTGCTGATACTATATTTTGGAAAGTCTCCGTTATCTACTATATATCTTAAAGAGTGTTTTTTGGCAATATTCTCACACTCTTTTGTACACTCTTTTAAAACCACTAGGTAGTTTTTGATAAGAGCACCATTTTTGGTTAAAAGAGTATCTAATGAAGTAGCATCATCACAAGTTATATCAAATATTTTGATATTTTTCTGCTTTGCTTGCATTAACTTCCTTGGGATATGATTTGTTTACTTGAATCTATGATAGAGAAAATATTATCACTTAGCCATTTACTATCCATCCACTCTTCTGGTCTAACCTCGACCCCTTGAACTATCACTCCAAAGTGCAAGTGATCCCCAAGTGCTAGCCCGGTAATCCCTGTTTTTCCTATTAGTGTATCTTTGGGGATATTCTCTCCTTGATCTACATACATCTGTGAGCAGTGGGAGTATAGGGTCGATAATCCTAGTCCATGATATAAAATAATAGTATTCCCATAAATTCCATTAAACCCTGCAAAAGACACATAGCTACTGTTATCACTGTACAAATCAGCATTCTGCGTGCTTGCTAAATCAAGCCCCATATGATAAGAGTCGCTAATCTTTTGTCCATTATATTGATAGCTTCTATATGTCCCAAAGCTAGAGACTGCTGCTCCGTTTTTTAGAGGATTGATGGGATTGAATTGAAAGTTTTTAACTACATAGTTTTTGTCTATCTTGCTTGTAACTTCCTCTATTGTTTTGTAGTTCTGTTTTCTCATCTCTTCATTTACTAGCTTGAACCTCTGCAATAAAGGAAGTGAAGTATCTCCACCTGTTTCTTCTAATAGTGTGGTTATTTTGCCCTCGATAAAGCTCTCTTTTATAGTGATGTTTGAAGTCTTGTACTGCTTATCTTTTAGAAAAAAGTTAACCGGAGTTATTGCCTTGTTGCCTGCTTTATCAGTAGCTGAAATTGTTACTTTAAATCCATTATCATGTATTGACCAAGCTACAAGAGATATGTAGTGATTGTCATCTAAAAACTTTTGAGGCATGAATTCTCTTCCATTAGCTTCTATTTTTATATCTTTTAGATTGTCATCTTGTGCTTTGAAGATTATAATTGCACTACCACCTTTTGTAATTCCATAGGAGCGATCTATGATGGATAGAATTGGTTTTTTTCTATCTATTATGACATCTACAGTTTGAGTTTGTGTGTTGCCTGAGAGCATATTTCCTTTTGAGCTATCTGTGACACTTATTTCTAACTTTAGGTCGTTGCTGATGTTTTGCCATCTTCTTAGATCTACATCTACACTTAGACTCTTTGTAGAATTCTGTAGATTCTCGTTGATGGTGGTCAAAACCTTATCTCCATCAAGCGCACTTATCTTATAGTTTTTGATACCACTATCATCACTAAAGCTTACTACTATAGGTTCTTTTCCGTTCCACTGTATACTCTGGTCTATATCAATAACTGGAGGATTTTGCTCAAACTCCTCTGAATTTGACATAAAAAATATACCTGTAATGATAACTATCAAAACAAGCATAAAAGCTACTTTCCCAAGCCCTCTACTTCTTCTCATAAATCTCCCTAAACTTTTGTATTACTATATTTTTTGCTTCTTCTATGCTTTTTGCATGTAGTTTTCCACCAGCTGCTAGCCTATGACCTCCGCCACTAAACTCTTTAGCAATCTCTGAAACATCCCTCTTTTTGCTTCTAAAAGAGAGCTTATATCTATCCTCTAGTTCTACTAAAAAAACAGCTACTTCAACTATCTCAAGCTCAAGGGGTATAGATGCAAAGCCCTCAGTATCACTAAGATGCGCACCACTACTTTTGAAGTCCTGTTTTTTTAGAGTGATAAGTCCAAGTCTTCCTTCAAGTAGTAGCTCTAGACTTTTTAGAGCTTCTGTTTTAAGCCTTATTTTAGCAAGTGAAGAGCTTTTGTTTAGCACTCTATCAACAAGTTCTAAATTAGCTCCAAGCTCCAACAAATGCGAGGCTATAGCAAAACACTCACTATCAACTCTATCGGTAGAAAAAAAGAGCGAATCAGATGCAATGGCAAGCAAAATTGCACTAGCACATCTACTGTTTATACCCTTTTGAGAGTTTCTAAGCAAATTATATACCACCACACCAGTAGCAGCAGCATTCTCATCTATAAGCTCTATATCGGCAAAAGCCTCATGCCTTAGGTGGTGATCTATAGTGATAATAGGTGAGTTAAAATCATCCCTGCTAAAACCACTTCTAGCTAAATCAGCACAGTCAACAAATATAGCTAAATCGCTTTTTGGAGGCTTCCTTAGGGTCTTGATAGACTCATCAAACTTCTTTAGATATAGAGGTATCTCCTCTATGTTTACAACCTTAGCAGTTTTCCCAAGTGATGTTATATACTCATACATGCTTAGGGCTGAGCCATATGAGTCTGCATCTATATTTTTGTGGGTAATTATTGATATTTTATTTGAGTTTTCTATGTATCTTAGTATTTCTACTGACAAAACCTACCTTTTGATTTCTTTGTGATAGAATAGTAATAAAAATTTGCTTACAGATAAGGATGGAGGATGGATGAGTTTAAAAAACCAATAGACCTTTTTCACAAAAACTTTCTTCAAAAGCTTTTGCTGTACTGGGAAACAAGACATCTGGATGACAAGATAGAGAGGATTATCACTATTTTTGCAGCAACTATATATTTTGACAAGGCGATATACTCCGAAGAGATAGAGATGGTCAAAGAGAAGCTAAATAGGCTCATTCCAAACCCTGCAAAAGCAGATGTTATATATGAGAGAGTGCGTCTAAAAACAGAGGAGTATATAGAGCATCCTGAGGTTTTTGATGAAGATTTAAAGCTAGCTGTAAGATACATCATAGATGATATACAACTCTACTCATTAGTAAAAGATATCCTAGAGGCAGACAAAACTAACAACCCAAACGAGGAGCAACAACTAGAAAATCTCATAAAAGAGGAGTATGATAGACAGTA
>CAZAFM010000006.1:0-889 GCA_964484395.1 uncultured Campylobacterales bacterium
CAACTACTCTTCAAGAGGGACTTATGTATGAAGTCATAGAGATAGCAAGAAAATACAAAGATAGGTGTGATATGAGTAAGATTCCTTGCGTGTCGTTATGGACGAAAAATCAAAGTGCCGATACGGATGGAAGTGAAAAACCAATAGAGAAGAAATGAGCTAGATGAAGCATATTGCCTGAGCTAATAATAATCATGAATAGGAAAGATTTAGCAAGGTAGAATCGAAGGAATATTTATGAATGTTTGCATAATAACAGGTAGTGCGGGACTTATAGGTAGTGAATCTGTAGAGTTTTTTAGCCAACACTTTGACTTGATTGTTGGGATTGATAACAATATGAGAGAGGAGTTTTTTGGCTGTGATGCTTCAACCATATGGAACAAGCAACGACTTGAAAATGAGATAAAAAACTACAAACATTTCTCAATAGATATTAGAGATGAGATTGCGGTTGGTAATTTATTTAATGAATACAGCAACGATATAAAACTGATAATTCACACCGCGGCACAACCTAGCCATGATTGGGCTGCAAAAGACCCTCTCAAAGACTTTACTGTAAATGCAAATGGCACCCTTGTGATGCTTGAAATGACTAGAAAATATGCAAAAGAAGCAGTTTTTATATTTACATCCACAAATAAGGTATATGGTGATACTCCAAACCTTCTCCCATTGATTGAACTAGACAGCAGATGGGAGATAGATTCAGGGCATAGATTTTTTGAAAAAGGAATAGATGAGTCAATGAGTATAGACCAAAGTAAACACTCATTGTTTGGCGCTAGCAAAGTGGCAGCTGATATTTTAGTGCAAGAGTATGGTAGGTATTTCCAAATGAACACAGCAGTTTTTAGAGGTGGTTGTCTGACAGGACCAAACCACT
>CAZAFM010000006.1:899-40266 GCA_964484395.1 uncultured Campylobacterales bacterium
AACCAAATTGCATGGTTTTTTATCATATCTTATGAGGTGTGCAATTACTGGGGAACATTATACTGTATTTGGATATAAGGGAAAGCAGGTGAGAGATAATATACACTCATATGATTTAGTGAATATGTTTTATCATTTTTATAAATCCCCAAGATGCGGAGAGGTGTATAATGCAGGTGGAAGCAGGCATAGTAACTGCTCAATGAAAGAAGCAGTGAAAATGTGCGAAGAGATAGTTGGTAAAAAGATGAACTACTCATATAGTGAAGATAATAGAATAGGAGATCATATTTGGTACATCTCGGATGTTTCAAAGTTCCAAAGACACTATCCAGGGTGGAAATTTAAATATTCAATTAACGATATATTAGGGCAACTATTTGATGGGATTCAGAGCAGATGCTAAATAATCCTTTAGTAAGCATAGTAATTTCTACATACAACAGAGACCATATTTTACAAAGAGCAGTCTCATCAGCCTTGTCACAATCTTATGAGAATATTGAGATTATCATTTCTGATGACTGCTCTTCTGATGATACCAAGAAAGTTGGAGAAAGGCTTGCTAGAGACAACATTAAAGTTAAATATTTTAGAAACTCAAAAAACCTGAAAACTGCTGGAAACTGGAAAAAAGCCTTTTTTGAGTATGCTACGGGTGATTTGATTACCGTCCTGAATGATGATGATGAGTTTATAGATAGTGATTTTATCACTAAAGCGGTTGGTTTGTTTGAAAAATACAAAGATGATAGTGTCGTGTGTGTTTTTTCAAATGTACTCTATAAAAACTACTATGAAAAGCTAGACTTTTATGAAGATAGCCTCTCTTATACTGAGCCATTTCCCAAGCTCATATCTGGTGAAGAGCTTTTTTATAGTGATGCCTTTATCCATACTGATAATGGCGCTATCTATAAAAAAGAGGCACTACTTGACCTTGAGCTTTTTAACCACAATATATTTACTCTTGATGTTGAGATGATGTATAAGCTTATGAGTAAAGGACAGTTTTGTTATATTGATAACCCTACATATTTGCACTATTTTGATGATGGATGTCTTAGTCGTGCTAATAGCAAAAAGTTTCTACAAGCTATGCAATCAACAAAATGGATAGAGATAGTTTATGAGTTTTATAAAAGTCAGTTTGGAGAGAGCGTAGAGCTTTCAGACTGGCTTCAAATGCGCTCCAAAGCTATATGGAAAAGCCTACTCTATCGTATTGAGTTTGACTATGAGGTTTTTTTACATAGGATTATCACAGATTTACCTAGAAATTCAGAAATCTACATATTTGGAACTGGTAAAGGGGCAGAGTTTTTGTACCATCTTCTCAAAGAAAAAAGAGATGATATCAAGGTTGTTGGTTTTATTGATGATTATAAAAAAGGAAGATTTTTTGATCATGATATAGTTACCATTGACTCTGCAAGCAAAACCCTTCCCGTGGTACTTGGCTTAAATGACTACTCATTAGCACATAAAATAGTTTGCAGATGTGTAGAAGCTGGATTTGAAAAAAATAAAATATATAGCATTTTGTAGTACGCGGAGTGGAAGGATTGAAATAAAAACCGATGAACAGGTGCGTGAATATTTAAAGAACCACCCAAATGATATGGTAGAATACACAAACACAAAAGTGATAGGAACACTAAATGGAAAAGATTAGCACTTATTTTGAAAAAGGGAGCAATGAGCATAGAATCTCTAGGCTAGAGGTGGATAGTCTTGATCTAAGGGCAAATCTAAACACCCTCTCAAACATAGTCTCAAAAGTCAGCGAACAGGTAGCTGACCTAACAGTAGAGATGAAAGAGTTTAAAGATGATATGAAGGATTTCAAGGGGGAAATGAAAGAGTTCAAAGATGAGATGAAGGATTTCAAGGATGAGATGCGTCTATCAAAAAAAGAGATGGACAAAAGATGGGGTGAGCTAGCAAATAAATGGGGAACCATAGTTGAGGATATCGTATACTCCAATATAGCTGGAGTTGCAAAAAGATATTTTGACTGTAATGAGATACTCTTTAGAGCAAGAAATATGGTAAAAAGGCTCAAAGGAGATAAGCGTAGCATTAGAGAGTCTGATGTGATAGTGGAGTGTGATGAGTTTGTGCTACTGAGTGAAACCAAATCCTCCCCCGATAGAGAGAAAATCGAGCAGTTTGCAAGGTTTAAGGACGAAAATATTTTTCTAAACTACTTTCCTGAGTATCGAGATAAAAAGATTTACTATATATTTTCTTCTTTATACATAGATAAGCATCTAGTAGAGCTATGCTCAAAGTATGGCATATATGCTATGGTGATGGGAGATGATGGGATGGATATACTAAATATCGATGAAGTGGGGCGATAAGATAACTCTATACATACACATCGGCTCCCCAAAAACAGCCTCAACATCTATACAGCAGTGTCTAGCTCAAAACAGTAAGCAGCTAAAAAAGCTAGGCTATCATTATGAGTGTGAAGTGGGTATCAATCATATGGTTGATATACTAGAGAACTCTTTTGAAGAGGTGGTCAAAGACTCTATTGAAAAAGCGCAAGAGTGTGGATGCGACAGAGTGATTATAAGTAGCGAGCTTTTGATATTTCAAGATTGCAAAAAGCTACAGATATTTTATGACTCTATTAAACAAAAAGCAGATATTAAAACTATTTTTTACATTAGAAGACAAGATGAGTATATAGAAGCAGGCTGGAAGCAGTGGGGCTTTAAGCAACTAAAGTATAGCTCTTTTGAAGATTTTTTAAATGACAATCCAGTTCCAAACTATATGGATATCATCAAGCGATGGGAGGCCATATCCTCTCTTGGAGTAGATGTTGTACCATTAGACAAAAAACATATCAGAAACTCACCTCAAAAACACTTTTTTGAGCTTCTTGGTATTTCAAAAAAAAAATTTGAAAAGTTTAACTTTGACATACCAGAAGATATGCAAAACAGAGGTTTTGGGAAAAAGGGAATGGAGTTTGCGTTTTTAGCAAGAGAGCTAGCAGGTGATAATCCAGGAAGTACGGTAATAGAGAAGATTATCGAAAACTATCTGCCAAGCTTTCTAAAGCAGAGTGGAGAGAGTTATGATATATTATCAGACTCCAAGAGGATAGATGTACTAAGTGAGTGGCAAGAGGTAAACAGTGAGATAGCCAACATATATCTTGATGGCAAATATCCTTTTTCTAAACCAAAGCCAGGCGCAAATATAGAGTCTAGCCTCAAGCCAGAAGATGTAGCAAAAGCTCTCATGGAAGCACTCTATAATATTCAGTTTCCGCCAACTGACAAGATAAAAGAGAAGAAGCTAGCAGTTTTTGGACTTGGCAGAAGTGGTAAATTAACTATAAAATACTTAGAAAAACACCATCCAAACTCACTAAAGTGTATAATAGATGATAATGCTTCTCATAAAAAATATAGAGGACACCCCATATACACAACAGATGAGTTTATCAAAAAGTATCAGTACACTGTAGATATGGTTGTCTATGGGGCTTTTCAAAGACTTAACCCAGAGCTACTTGAGAGACTTCTGATTCCTAGATTTAGACTGGAGGCGGTATATTGATTTTGGATATAGACATATTAAAAAACTCAAAAGAGATTATAAGTAAAAAAAATGAGCTTTTGTGTAGAGATATAATAAAAGAGTCTGAGAATAGGCTAAAAATGGATAGTATCTAAAATGCTAATATCAGTCATACTAGATAACTACAACTACGCTAAATTTCTACCTCAAGCTTTAGATTCAGTTTTGTCCCAAACATACAAGAACTGGGAGCTTATCATAGTGGATGATGGCTCAAGCGATGAGTCACAAAGCATCATCAAGGAGTATGTCAACAGAGATAGTCGTATCAAGCCAATCTTCAAGTCTAATGGTGGACAGGCAAGTGCTTTTAATGCAGGGTTTAATGAGGCTAGTGGGGATGTAGTCTGCTTTTTGGATAGTGATGACTACTTTGCGCCAAACAAGCTTGAAACTATAGTCAAATACCATGCGCAGGGCTATCAATATATCTACAACAATATCTACCCAGTAGATGAAGACAGCAACCCAACAAAGTCAGATATAAAACTTATGAGATATGATGGATATGCACTGTTTTTGGTCTATTTTAAGTCAAAATATTTTGGAAATGTAACATCAACCCTCTCACTTAGCAAAGAGTTAGCCAATAAAGTATTCCCACTTCCAAATGAAGAGGATTGGAAAATACAGGGTGATGATCCTATAGTTTTTCAAGCCTCTATGATGAGTCGCTCCAAATTTATATCTGAAGAACTGACATATTACAGGATTCATAGCAGTAATGGTCATTATGGAAAAAAAAGAAGCAGTGATTATACCTATGAACTTCTACAGAAGCGAAACAGCTTAAAAGATATGGCACTTAAAAAGCTCTCATTAACCCAGACTTTTTTAAACAATGGATATAATCTAGTAGCAGAGTTTAAGACACACAAAAGTATAGATTTTGAGTTACTCAAGCTCTATCTAGGAGTTACCTTCATAGAGGCTGATTTTAGCCTCCTAAAGCGCATAGATGTCTGTGTCGATTTACTGTTACACTATTTTAGAGCGATAAGGTCGCGAGGGTACTCCGCTTAAGAAGAACACAGCGTTAGCGTAGCCAAAACTTAGGCTTTGCCTAAGTGGCGTATAGATAATCGGCTGGCAAGGAGATTAAAAATGAAAAGAGAGTTAATATGAGCCAACAAGAACTACAATTTGCCAAATCCCTATATGAATACCCATATCAAAAAAAAGAGAACCTACCCACTACAAAAGATCGAAGCATCACAAAAAGAGGTGTGCTTTGGCTAGGACAGACATGTAATCTAAAGTGCTTTTTTTGCTACTTTATAGACAAAATAGCGGATAAAGAGCACCCAGAACACGCCTTTATGACTCTTGAGAAAGCAAAAAAGATTTGTCACACACTAAGATATGTATATGGAAACAGAGCTATAGATATTCAAGGCGGAGAACCAACCATATATCCTCAAATCCTAGAGCTTATTAGCTACTGTAAAGAGATCGGTTTAGAGCCTACACTAATTACAAATGCAATAGTTCTAGCAAATGAAGATACAGCAAAAGCCTACAAGGAGGCAGGTATTAAGGATTTCTTAGTATCAATCCATGGGTTTGGCGAGACCTATGATAGAGTTGTGGGACTAAAGGGTGGAAGCAAAAAACAGATGAAGGCTCTTTATAATCTCCAGAAGCTAGGTATTCCTTTTAGGCTAAACTGCACTATGACAAAAGATATTCTAAATCAGCTTGATGGTATAGCACAGATGGCTACAGAAGTTGGAGCTAGAGTGGTGAACTTCATAGCGTTTAACCCTTTTGCAGACCAAGCTATTAGAGAAGGGAGAAGCTCTGAAAATGTACCAAAATATAGAGACATAAAAGAGAATCTAACAAAAGCACTAGATATACTAGATGAAGCTAAAATAGAGGCAAATGTCAGATACCTACCAATGTGTATGGCTGAAAAGAGACATCTCAAAAGCTTCTACAACCTCCAGCAGCTAAGTTACGACCATCATGAGTGGGACTTCAACTCTTGGACTTGGACTACTAGATTTAACCAGCGAAGTGCAAGTCCTGAGCTAGATCGCCCAATCCCTATCTTAATGTATGAGGTAGATGAATACAACGATATACCTTTTGGTGAGGTAGCCAGACACGGAAACAAAGTTCACTACCTAGTTGATATCAACCTAGAAGAGCATCTACTAAAACTTTTTAGTGCCAATATACCAAAAGAGTATCTATATAGACAAAATGCAAAACTAAGAGCAGAGAAGCACTGTAAATATCAGTATAACAGTGAGTGTGAAAAGTGTTCACTAAAAAATATATGTGATGGTTTTCATAGTGACTACTCAGAGATATTTGGTACAGATGAAGCAAAAGCTTTCAAAGGGGAGTGTATAGATGACCCAACTCACTTCATAAAAGAGCAGGAAAAAATCGTTGACTAGCTGGCTAAAGCCTATCCAAAATCAAAGCAACACTACGCTAAGTGCAGGTTCTGCTAAACCCCCACTTGTATCTATCATCATCACAAACTACAACTACGCTCCTTTTTTAAAAGAGTGTATTGATTCATGTTTGGCTCAAGATTATACAAATTTTGAAGTAGTTGTGGTAGATGATTTCTCAGATGACAACTCAAGGGAGATCATAGATAGCTATAGTGATAAGATAAAAAAGGTTTTTAGAGAGGAAAATAAAGGGCAGTTAGCGAGTTTTTTTAGTGGACTAGATGAGGCTTTGGGGGAGTTTGTTGTATTTGTAGATGCAGATGATTTTTTGGATAGTGACTGTATCTCTACACACCTCTTTGTTCATCTTTTTCAAAAACCCCCAGTTGGATTTACCTGCCTTAGAAATCGTCAAGTCTCAGAAAACTCAGCAATCATCAATGACTACCACATGGACTTTGCAAACAATGGCAAAGAGTTTGCATACATAGCCCCTAGGGTCATACACACTCCCACATGGAGCTGGAGTACAACAAGTGCTATGATGTTTAGAAGTGATCTGCTTAAGCTACTAAAAACCGATATGACAGATGAGTTTAGGGTATGTGCAGACTACTATATAGTTCATTTTGCAAACTTGCTAGGTGGAAGTATGCTGTATGATAGGTGCAGGGTAAACTATCGCAGGCATGGAAAAAACAACTTCTCCAAAAACTTCATCATAGGCGGACATCGCCCAACAGGACATAGTGATTATCACGCACATCCAACCCAAGGTGCGTTACAAAAGGCTATTTTAGATAAACTTATACTTAAAAGAGCTGATTTTGAGCCATATTTTCCATCATTAAGAAGATACGCCGAAGCCATAGCATTTGTAACGCCAATTGATTTTATCCTTTCAAGCTACAAGTTAGAAGATGACCTAAAAGCTATGCTCAAATCACTAAAGTTTGAGATATGGAAGACAAAGCAAAAGCAGATAAAGACCAAAAAATGGGCTATCTCTTGGGCAGCTTGGAGATGTTTTTGGCAAGGCGTCAGAGAGATAAGAGATAATATTTTAAAAAATTTTTGTAGGTAAGGACATTGATGAATAAACAGATTCTAGTAACGGGTGGAGCGGGATTTCTAGGCTCACATCTATGCGAAAAGCTTCTAAAAGAGGGGAATGAGGTTCTTTGTGTCGATAACCTTTTTACGGGACAAAAACGAAATATTATGCATCTTTTGGATGATAAAAGGTTTGAATTTTTGAGGCATGATATAACTTTTCCGCTCTATGCAGAAGTAGATGAGATATACAATCTAGCCTGCCCCGCAAGTCCCGTACACTACCAGTTTGACCCCGTCCAAACTACAAAAACATCCGTAATGGGTGCTATAAATATGCTAGGACTTGCAAAAAGACTTAAGATAAAGATACTGCAAGCCTCAACGAGCGAAGTTTACGGGGATCCCGAGATACATCCTCAGCCTGAGTCGTACAAAGGAAGCGTGAATCCCATAGGTATAAGAGCGTGCTATGATGAGGGGAAAAGGTGTGCGGAGACGCTATTTTTTGACTACCACAGACAGCACAAACTAAATATAAAAGTGATGAGGATATTTAATACCTACGGTCCAAATATGCACCCTCATGATGGTAGAGTTGTGAGCAACTTCATCGTCCAAGCTCTAAAAAACGAAGATATAACCGTCTACGGTGAAGGCAACCAAACTAGAAGCTTCTGCTACTGCGATAATCTCATTGACGGTATGTATAGACTGATGAACTCCCGTGAAGGCTTTACGGGACCCGTAAATATAGGTAATCCAAGCGAATTCACCATACTTGAGCTAGCCCAAAAAGTGATAGAGCTAACAAACTCAAAGTCCAAGATAGTTTATCTACCCCTCCCTCAAGATGACCCAATGCAGAGGAAACCCGACATCACGCTCGCCAAAAAAGAGCTTGACTGGGAACCAAAAGTAGCACTTGAAGAAGGGCTTAAAAAGACGATTAGTTACTTTGATGAGCTTTTGAAGGAAAATCATGAACTATAAAATAGAAGATATATCTTATACCATCTCGGAGTTCTGCCCAGGACCATGTAGATACTGCTCGCTTTGGCAACTTCCAAATAGACAGAAAGAGGAATTAACAAGTGCTGAGCTTGACTCGATGTTTAGCTCAAAATATCTTGATTTAAAAAAAGTGCACATAACTGGCGGTGAACCACACTTGAGTGAGACATACTTTAGGGCTGTTGACTCTCTTTACAAGCACTATAGTGATGTTATCATAGACTCACCTATAACTGGATGGTTTCCTGATAAGCATGAAGAGATTGCTAGGTATGTTCTTAAAAAAACTCCACTATATAGGCTAGATATATCTCTAGATGGAGATGAGGAGGTAAATGGACAGATTAGGCTTCATAAAGATGGGTTTAAAAAGTCTATGGAGACAGTTGAGAGACTAAAAAAGATAAAGGGTGTAGTTCTTAGATTTCAGTTTACCATCTATAAGCAAAACTACCACCAAATAGAGTGGATGTATAACTTTGCAAAAGAGATGGGAGTAGGACTCTACATAGGATATGGACGATACAACCCAGATAGATATAGAAACAAGGCTGATAATCTAACTCAAAAAGAGCTAGATCATGATGATTTTTTCCTAACTCATGAAGAGAGAGAAGAGATAGATAGGCAGCTTGTAGCAATTGGGTTTGATAAAGGAAGATATGCTAGTAAGTACCACCTGCAAAAGGCAGTATTTGAGGGCAAAAGAATTGATTTTAATTGCTATATGGGTGCTAGAAGTATAGATGTCAACCCTTATGGTGATATATATCCTTGCTTGCTTTGGCTTCCATATCTAAGGATGGGTAGCATTCGTGAGGCGGGCTCATTAGATGAAGCCTTGGAGAGTGGAAAAGATGTTTTAGATATGATAGAAAACAAAGAGTGCCACAAAGATTGTATCTATACTTGTGCAAACAAATGTGAACTCATAGAGCCAAACATCAAGGCAGTTGGTCTTAGAAACTATAGTGGCGGAAAGTATGGCTTTATATTTAGTGATAGTGATGTGATTCCTATTCGACCATCTTGGTATGATGAGTATAAGAGAAAAGGCATTATCTAGTGATTTGGTTTGATTTAGTCACACCTAAGTCCGTTCTTTTTTTTATCCCAATAATAAAAGAGATGCAAAAAAGCTCTGAAGTATTCATAACAACAAGAGGCGGAGAAGGGTATAGAGAAACTGTAGCCCTGCTAGACCTATATGACCTAGAACACACCTGTATAGGGAACTTCGGTGGGAGCTGCTTGGTTTCAAAATACAGAGCATCACTTGAAAGACAAGTCAAAATGCTTGATTTTTTAGCACATAAAAACATTCAAAAGCTTGTTTGTCTATCAAGCGTAGATGGATGTAGAGCTGCATTTGGACTTGGAATTCCTATTATCAACTTTTATGATATTCCTCTTTCTGATTATAGGGAGGATTTCAAAAAAGCTCTTCCTCAAGCAAGACTAACTATCCCTATATCTACAAAAATGTTTAAACCCTTTGTTGTTCCAAATCAGATAATAAAGAGGTTCGGGCTAGATGATAGTCAGATTTATGACTATGACTTTATAGATCCTATGATATGGCTTGATGGATTTACCTATGATGAGAGCTATTTGAAGGAGTGTCTAGAGGGATATGAGATTGACTATTCAAAAAAAACAATAGTAATAAGAGAGGAGGAGTATAAGTCAAGCTATGTAAACAAAAAGTATCCTTTTTTGTACGATACCCTAGAGGATATCCATAAAAAGCTTGATGCAAATATAGTAATAGTACCTAGATACGAGAGTGATGAACTTAAAAAACAGTTTCCTTTCGCGATAGTCCTTGAAGAAAAGATCAGGGTGCAACATCTACTAAAGTTCGCTGACCTCTTTATAGGAGGTGGGGGAACTCTAAACAGTGAGGCATGCTTTTTAGGAACTCCTACAATATCTACTAGAAGTTTTGTATGTCACTATGATAAGTATCAGATTGACAAGGGTTTGATGGTGTGGGCAAAAGATGGGAATGAGCTTTTACAAAAATCAAAAGAGCTCATAGGAAAAAGAGTAGATACCTCAGTGCTAGATACAATGAATGTGGATATTGATAAATTGGTAAAAGAGATATTGGTTTAGCTACAATAAATAAATATAGTAGTAACGACTATAAT
The DNA here is from genome assembly GCA_964484395.1 of uncultured Campylobacterales bacterium. GTDB lineage: Bacteria > Campylobacterota > Campylobacteria > Campylobacterales > CAZAFM01 > CAZAFM01. The sequence continues at coordinate 11,137 of CAZAFM010000006.1, forward strand.
AGGAAATAACACAACCAAAATATCTCTCTCAGGAGGTAGCTAAATGCAAACTGTAGCTATAAAAAAGAATGGACACTACATCATCCCTATGCTAGATAGTCTTGATATTGGTATTGATGAGATACCAATAACTATAAATGATAATATCATCCAATCAAGTGTAAAAAAAGAGTTTAGCGCTTGTGAGAAACTAGAGACTTTAGATAAAGAGCTTGGTGGCAATACTCTTATAAAGTCTATACTGAGTGGATTGCCAGAGGACTATCGATATATCTCTTCAGGTATGACAGATAAAGAGATAGTGGCAGAAGAAAGAGCCAAAAAGTATGAATAAATACATTATAGATAATCAGATTATCTTAGATATATTGATTCCTCGTTTTGATGAGTTTCAGGAATCATTGAGATTTTTTGAATATATCTTGAAAAACAAAACTTTGCTTTTTGTCACAAGTTCACAAATATCAAACCTCGAATATGTGCTTCATGTAGAGAGAAAAAAAATAGATAGAGATTTTACAAAAAAAGATGCCCAAAGGCTACTCTCTGAGTTTTATAAAATAGTAACTTTTATCAAAACTCCATCATATATTGATATTGACTCCCCTGCATTTGTTAGAGACAGTGAAGACTACCTGATAGAATTAGCAGCTCAAAATATCGATGCAAAAATCATCTCAAGAGATGGTAGTTTTTTAAAAAGTTCTAAGATTACCATATCCATAAATGATTTTCTAGCAGAGCAAAACAGCACTTCCGTAGTAAAGTTTCTTGATTTGCATAGACAATACTCTCAAATAAATTCAGAAATTGACAAGGCTATAGATACAACTATAAAAAATAGTGCTTTTGTAGGTGGCAAACATGTGGAGCAGTTTGAAAATCAGTTTGCTATGTATCAAGAAGCGGAGTATTGCTTAGGTGTGGGGAATGGGACAGATGCTTTGGAGATAGCACTCTGGTCACTTGAGCTACCAAAAAACTCAGAAGTCATAGTGCCAGCAAACTCTTTTATAGCTACAAGTGAAGCAGTTACGCGAAATGGCTTAAATATAAAGTTTGCAGATTGTGATGAAAACTATCAACTCTGCCCAAAAAGCCTAGAGCAACAGATAACTCCTCAGACAAAAGCAGTGATAGTGGTGCATCTTTATGGGCATCCAGCAAATATGGATGAGATAATGCCTCTTGTAAAAAAATATGATTTAAGATTAATAGAGGATTGTGCACAAGCCCATGGAGCAGAGTATAGAGGTAAGAAAGTTGGAACTTTTGGAGACCTTGCTACCTTTTCTTTCTACCCAGGGAAAAACCTTGGAGCATATGGTGATAGTGGAGCGATTCTTAGTAGTGATGAAAAGCTAATAACTCTATGCAGATCCTATGCAAATCACGGCAGAACTACAAAGTTTGCCCATGAGATGGAGGGTAGAAATAGTAGGCTAGATGGCTTGCAAGCTACTATACTAAGTGTCAAGCTAAATCACCTAGACCTTTGGATACAGAAGCGAAATGAAGTTGCAGCATACTATTTTGAACATATAAAAAACCCTAAAATAACACTTCCACAACAAGCAAGCAGTGTTCTAAATGCTTTTCATCTTTTTGTGGTGCAGACTCAAGATAGAGATGGTTTAAAAGAGTTTTTGCAAGCAAAACATATACAAACAGGCATCCACTACCCTGTAGCTTTGCCAAAACTCAAGGCATATGAGTATTTGCAGCAAGATTGCAGTGATTTTAAAGCTTGCAGAGAAGATGAAAGACTTCTATCACTGCCAATTGGGGAACATCTAAGTTTGAGCGATTTGGAATATATAATAAGAGCTATCAATGAGTGGAAATAAAATGAGCTTGGGCTTGATTTTCATTATAGTGCTAACTATAATAGTATCTACTGCAATACAAAAAGGTGTAATTGGTGTTTGTGAATTTGATGAGTTCTAAATCTTTCGCTCTTATAGGTAGTAGAAAACAGGGGCTATTTTGTTAAATAACATCAACCTCTCACACCCCACACCCACACTAAGCTACGCTTTTCTAGGAACCACAAATTACAGCAAAGAGTGGAGTAATATCTATGGTTGATAATTTCAAGGAAAATAAAATGACACTCCAGAGTCTTATTTCAACAATAGATACCGTTCATCATACATTTCAAGCAAAAGCGATGCAGAGTGTAAGTGTAAATCTTACATTGCGAAATTTCGTAATAGGGTACTACATAGTAGAATATGAGCAAAATGGAGAAGATAGAGCAGCTTATGGAAGTAAACTCATAGAGAATATGGCTCACAATTTATCTCATATCAAAGGGATGTCAAGGAGTAATCTTAAGTCTTTTAGACAATTTTATTTGTCATATCCTCAGATTAGCCAGGCAGTGTCTGGCGAATTTAAACTTATCACTCAAAAAAGTCAGACAGTGTCTGGCTTTTCTTTAAAAGTGCCTACAGATAAGCTTCTAAGAACTTGTAGTTTTAGCCATTTTTTAGAGCTTATCAAAATAGATGATGAACTCAAAAGAACATTTTATGAAGTGGAAACTATCAAAGGCAATTGGAGTGTGCGAGAGCTTAAAAGACAAGTAGAGTCATTACTGTATGAAAGAGTTGGGTTATCCACTGATAAAAAAAGTTTGCTTCAATCATTAGAAGATAAACAAGAGATATTCAATCCAGCTTCTATTATTAAAGAGCCATATATCTTAGAGTTTACAGGACTTGAAAGCAAGGAAAAGTACAATGAAAGTGATTTAGAAAGTGCATTGTTAAATCATATAGAAGACTTTTTGCTTGAACTTGGTACTGGGTTTTGTTTTGAAGCCAGACAAAAAAGAGTATCCATAGAGAATGAGCACGATAGAATAGACTTAGTCTTTTACCATAGAGTGCTTAAATGCCATATTTTAGTAGACCTCAAAGTGAGAGCTTTTAGTCATGCAGATGTGGGACAGATGAACTTTTATCTCAACTACTATAAAAATGAGATCTCCATGCGAGGGGATAATCCTCCCATAGGAATCATCCTATGTACAGAAAAAAATAGTGTAAAAGTAGAGTACGCAACAGCAGGATTAGATGAAAACCTTTTTGTATCAAAATATAAAATCGTATTGCCTACAATCAAAGAATTGGAAGAGTTAGTCAAAGAAGATTTGGAAAAACTAAAATGACCCCAAACACAAACACTACCACTACCACCAACACCAAACCCCTACACCCGCACCCCGCACGCACATCCACACTCTCATACGCTTTCTTTGGAGCCACAAATTATTATAATGTCCCCACCAAAAACACCCTTTGAAAGATTTTCCTATATTCCTAAATGGTAAAATCTAAATAGAAAATTAAAAGGACAAACCAATGAGCAAAAAAGAAAAGCAAAGTACTTTAGATGAGTTCTAAATCTTTCGCCCTCATAGGCTCTGGCTACATAGCACCACGACACATGAGAGCTATAAAAGAGACAGGCAATGAACTTGTGGCTTTTTATGACCCAAAAGATAGTGTTGGGGTAGTTGATAGTTACTTTCCTGATGCGCATTTTTTTACGGAGTTTGAGAGGTTTGATAGGCATATAGATAAGCGCAGGCGTAAAAGCGAGGGTGTAGATTATGTATCTATCTGTTCACCAAACTATCTGCATGACTCCCATATCAGATTTGCTTTGAGATCAGAAGCTCATGCTATATGTGAAAAACCACTTGTCCTAAACCCATGGAATATAGACGCACTAGTAGAAATAGAGAGTGAAGGTGATAAAAAAATATACAACATCTTGCAACTAAGACTTCATCCATCCATCATCAAGCTAAAAGAGAGCAGAAACAAAAGCAAAAGAGCACAAATAGAGCTAACATATATCACAAGTAGAGGGCGATGGTATGATGTCTCATGGAAAGGCGATATAAGCAAAAGTGGAGGCGTGGCAACAAACATCGGCATCCACTTTTTTGATATGCTAATATGGATATATGGCGGAGTCAAAAGAAGCAGGCTTCACATACTCACACCACACACTGCATCAGGCTTTTTAGAGCTTGAAGATGCTGATGTTAAGTGGTTCTTGTCAACTGATGCAACTCATCTCCCCTCTTATGCGGGTGAGCAAAGAACATATCGTAGCATAAAAGACGGTGATAAAGAGCTAGAGTTTAGTGATGGGTTTACAGATTTGCATACTAGAAGCTATGAGAGGATACTAGATGGTAGAGGATTTGGGCTTGAAGAAGCGAGGGCGTCTATAGAGCTTGTTTATGCTATTAGAAATAGTAAGCCTATTGGGCTTAGTGGTGAGTATCATTTGTTGTGTGGGAAGGATGAAGGGGGAAGGATGAAGGATGAAGATGGAAGGGAATAATTGTAGTTATCGCAATTTAATTGTATGGCAAAAGTCGATGGAGTTAGCTAAGCAAGTTTATTTAAAAACTAAAAATTTTCCAAAAGAAGAACTGTATGGGCTGACTTCACAAATCAGAAGATGTGCAGTGTCGATTCCAAGCAATATAGCAGAAGGAAGAGGTCGACAGAGCAATAAAGAGTTTGTGAGATTTTTGCAAATTTCGCTGGGATCACTATTTGAGCTACAAACACAATTAGAGCTAGCATTAGAGTTTGATTATGTATCAAACATAGAAGATACATTAGAGCTATCCTTGGAGATAGAAAAAATGCTAAACTCATTAATAACAAAAAAAGGAGGAAGAGATGCCAAACTCTAACCCTTCACCACCCTTCACCCTTCACCCTTCTTCCTTCATAGATAACGATGTAACCATAGGCGAGGGAAGCAAAATATGGCATTTCTGCCACATTATAAAAGGAAGTAAAATAGGAAAAAACTGCTCTTTTGGACAAAACTGTGTTGTAGGACCAAATGTAACCATAGGAAGTGGTGTCAAAGTGCAGAATAATGTCTCAATCTACGAAGGTGTAGAAATAGAAGATGATGTTTTTATAGGACCAAGTGTTGTGTTTACAAATGTCATAAATCCTAGAGCATTTGTAGTTCGCAAAAATGAGTACAAAAAGACCATAGTAAAAAAAGGAGCAACAATAGGTGCAAATGCAACTATCGTGTGCGGAGTGACTATCGGAGAGTATGCTATGATAGGAGCTGGAGCAGTGGTGACTAAGGATGTAGAGCCGTATGCCCTCATGGTTGGAGTACCAGCTAGAAAAGCAGGCTTGGTAAATAAAGAAGGGGTGATTGTTGAAAGAGATATTTAAGCAAAAGCAATATTTTGAGTCTGCTCAACTTTGAAGGATGGTAGCATATATAGAAGAGATTATCAAACTTTTAACTTCAATAGTAAAAAGTAGTCAAGGGAATAGATGAATAATTTAAAATTTAAAATTTAAAATTAAATGTCTGTAAATTGGGCTTGATTTTCATTATAGTATTTACTATAATAGTATGTACTATAATACAAAAAGGTATAATTGATGGCTGTAGATAGAAATCCATTTTATTTTGGTAATGAAGTGGGTGGTGATGATTTTTGTAATAGAGTAAAAGAGCTAGATGAGCTTAAAAAAGATAGTATGAGTGGACAAAATGTCCTTCTATATGCTCCAAGACGCTTTGGCAAAACATCACTTCTGAAAAAACTCAAGAAAGAGCTAGATGTAAACCAAGAATATAAATTCATTTATATGGATATTTTTAGCATCTCAAGTGTTGATGAGTTTATACAAAAATACTTTAGCCTGATAGCCAAAAGCTTTGAGAATGACTCTTCAAAAGCTATGGAACTTTTTAAAAACATACTTAAGATAAGACCAAACATCACAATGACTCTAAGTCCTTCAGGTGATATCTCCTATGGGCTATCTTTTGCAAAAAAAGAGCAGATGCAGACTCTTGAAGATGTGTTAAATCTACCATTGGTTTATTCAAAAAAGTTCAACAAAAAAGTGATTGTTGTGTTTGATGAGTTTCAAGAAATTGAACAGCTAGAGTTAGAAAAAAAACTAAGAAGTGTAATTCAAAGCCACTCTAGAGAGGTTTCATATATATTTTGTGGTAGCAAAAAGTCAGTTTTGACACAGATGTTTAATGATGAATCAAGGGCGTTTTATAAAGGTGTAAAGCATATTCACATAAATGAGATAGCACTAGATGACTGGCTAGTTTTTATAACAGAGAAGTTTAAAAAGAGTGGCAAAGTGATAGATAGAAGACATATAGAAGAGGCTTATAAAATCACACAAGGCTTTCCCTATTATATGCAGCAAATCATGGCGGTTGTTTGGGACAAAACATCAAAAGAGGTAAGTGATGGGGTTTTGAAAGAGGCATTAGGACTGATAGTTGAGAGGGAGTATGATCTCTATAGTACTATATGGTCACAGCTTACACCAAATCAAAAAAGTAGCTTAAAATACATATTGCAAACAGAAGGCGTAGATATGTATAGTAATGAAAATCTAAGTAACTCACCATTTTCAGCAAGTACCTTAAAAAGCACCCTAGAAGCACTTATCAAAAAAGATATCTGTGATAAAAGTAGTAATAGATACTATTTAGTAGACCCATTTATGAAATACTGGCTGGAGAGTCTCTAATGATAGTTTTTATGATACCAGTGGGATTTCGATAAATTTCGCAGACTTGCTAATAGGTAATTAGAAAAATTTAGTAAAATCACAATGTTATAATGATGTGTGCTAATTTAGTGAATATTATTGCAAAATTCGGATTTAAGGAAGAAAAATGAGCTTTGAAGTAGCATCAGAAGAGATAGAAGATTTAAGAGAGAAGCTAGTAGCTGAAAAAAGAGAGATAGAGATAGTAGACTTCGGAGCTGGGGCTGATGGAAAAAGAACTCAGGCTCAGATGGACAAAGGTGTAGTTATAAAAAGCTCTACAGAGTTTTGTGGTATAGGTGTAAAAAACGAGTGGGCAAAGAAGCTCTACTCTATTGTAGAAAACAAATCTCCAGAGACTATCCTTGAGCTAGGAACTTGCTGTGGTCTCTCATCAGCATATATGAGCAAAGCAGCACCTAGTGCATCCATAGTCACGCTTGAAGGCTCTCCTGCACTAGCTGATATTGCAAAAGAGAACCTAAAAACACTAAAATGTGAAAATGTAAAAGTCTTCATAGGACGCTTCAAGGAGACTCTACCAAAAGTGCTAAGCAGTATCAAGGGGGTTGATTTTGCCTTTATAGATGGACATCATGATAGAGATGCTACGATTGATTATTATAGAAAACTCCTACCATATCTAAATCCTCATGGTGTGCTAGTTTTTGATGATATATCTTGGAGTGAGGGTATGAGAGAGGCTTGGGAGTTTATCTCCAAAGATGCAGATGCCAAAAAGGTAGTAACAACCCAGAAGTTTGGAATACTATACTTTGGTGAAGAGTTTATCTACTACCAAAATGACTAGGTTTTCATACGACATAGAGCATCTCAGAGACTACGATGCTCCAAGCTAACCCTCAAAAACAGCGCTCATATATCCTACGACTCTATTTGTATCTCCGCTTGCATCTGCACTTGTGCGATAGTCAAGTAGTTTGGGTTTTAGGTCTTTTTGCTTTGCTGCACTCAAGAGTGCGTATATACCCGGGGCGCCACATGCTTCACAGCCAGTTTGAATCTTTGATGCTTCTAAGTGTTTGACTGCTTCTAGGCAGATACTATCTAGCCTTTTTGCCTCATCTAGAGTGTAGAAATGGCTAAGGTCAGTACTTATTATTAGAAGTGTTTTAGCTTCATCAAGTACCATATTTACACACTTTTTGATGGACTCTATATCTGCTTGTCCATAGACTATCTCAACTATTTTTGCTTTTGGGAGGTACTTTTTTACAAAAGAGAACTGTGTCTCGGTACTATGCTCTTTATGTGCCTCACTCTCAAATGTCACTCCTTCTATACTCCTAAGCCTATTAGCAAGCTGCTTATCAAACTCTATATCACCATAAGGAGTTTCTACACTATCAAACTCTCCAACACTTATCTTTTCAAAGTAGTGATGGTGAGAGGGACCTATAATGACCACTCTTTCAAACTCTGCTGGCTCTATACTTCTATAAGCCTCATTTGCACTATATCCAGAGAAAATATATCCCGCGTGAGGAGCTATGAGTGCTTTTATCTTGTTGGTTTTTTCAGCTTTAGAGAACTTATCAAACTCTCTTATTAAAGCGTCAATGTCACTACTTGAATTAGGATAAAAACTACCTGCAAAAAAACTATTTCGTCTCATTATGCCTCCTTTGTTTAGGACTAACTATATCATTTATTTTTTAAGAGAAATTAAGATATTATAAGCAAAGCTCAGAAATAAGAAATGGAGTATATTAATGGCAAAAGCGTTTGTAGCTAGGCAGCAGATACAAAACATTAATGGAAAAGTAGAAGGTTACGAACTTCTCTTTAGAGGACCTGATGGATATGTAGAAATTATCACCTCAAACCTGCTTGCTACATCCAAGGTTCTACTAAACACTCTTACGCATATGGATTTCAAGGAGGTCATTGGTGAGGGAAACAAAGCTTTTATAAATATAGACCATGATGTACTTTTTTCAGGAATTATATCTCTACTTGACCCTAAGTATTTTGTGATAGAACTTCTAGAGACCACTGAAGTATCAGCAGAGCTTATAGAGAGATTAAAAAAACTCAGAAAAGATGGATTTTCAGTTGCATTAGATGATTTTGACTGCAAGGTTGAGACTTTTAAGAAGTACGCCTCTATTATGCCATTCTTAGATTATATAAAGTTTGATCTAAAAACAATGGAGCCAGGAAACTCAAAAAAGTTTTTAGCACACTTCCATAAGGATGGAAAAAAGACCATCGCTGAAAAAATAGAGGACTATGATGAGTTTAAAGCTGCTATGAGTGATGGGTATAAGCTTTTTCAAGGTTATCACTTTCATAAACCTGAAATTGTAGAGATGGAAGTACCTACTGAGACAGCAAAAACTACCATACTTCACCTCATATCACTACTAAAAAACAACAAAGAGACAAGCGAGATAGAGAAGTATGCTAGAACTCAGCCTGATTTAGTCTATAATCTTCTAAAATACCTAAACTCCCCATCAATTGGGCTAACAGAGAAAATAACATCTTTAAAGCACGCCATGAATATGCTTGGGCGAGTAAAGCTTATGAGGTGGCTACTTATGTATCTCTATGCTGAGTCAGCTGGTGACCCTATCTCAAAAAGCCTACTAGAAACAGCTATGCACAGAGCGCATACAATGGAAAAACTCTCAAATAAAGATGACCGTGATAGAGCCTTCCTAACAGGTATGTTTTCACTTCTAGATGTTCTTTTTAATGCTCCTATGGATGTGATTTTACGAGGGGTACCACTTGAAAACTCTATAACTTCAGCTATTAAAAGCAGAAGTGGACCATTAGGAAGTATGCTAGCACAAATAGAGGAGGATGAAAAAAGAAAGCTAAAAGAGCTTTTTGATGAAAACTACGACAAGCTAAGCTCAAGTGACCTTCTTATGCTTCTTAGAAAAAACAACATAGTAGTCAAAGACTTTGAATGATAGTTGCCTTTATCCCAGCTAGAGGTGGAAGCAAAAGGATACCTAAAAAAAACATCAAAGATTTTTTAGGAAAACCCATCATCTACTACTCTATAAAAAACGCCCTAGATTCTAAGCTTTTTGATAGAGTCATTGTCTCTACTGATAGTGAAGAGATAGCAAGTGTGGCTAAGGGCTTTGGAGCTGAGGTTCCTTTTTTGCGACCAAGAGAGCTTGCTGATGACTTTAGCGGGACTAACTCCGTAGTAGCTCATGGACTACAAGCTTTTGAAAAAAAATGCCAGATAGCTTGCTGTATCTATCCTACTGCACCACTTATGAGGGTAGAGGACTTGAAAAATGGTTTTTCTATAATAAAAAAATATGATGTTGATTTTGTCTTTTCTGCTAAAAAATATGACTATAACCCATTTAGAGGATTTGTACTCAAAAACGGCACTCCAAAGATGCTCTTTCCAGAGCATAAAATGACAAGAAGCCAAGACTTAGATGAGGTATATCATGATGCAGCTCAGTTTTACTGGGGCAGGCGAGAGGCTTTTATAGAGGATAGAGTGCTTTTTGGTAAAAAGAGTATGGTAGTTCCTATAGACCCTCTATATGTTCAAGATATAGATACACTTGAAGATTGGAAAATGGCTGAAGCTAGATTCACATATCTACACACAAAATAATCTGCCTATAAAAGAGGCAATCTTTTATCCCTCCTTAAAGTCTCTTTTTATTATAATTCCACAAACAATAACTCATTTTTAGGTTTTTTATGGAAGTAGCTCCTAGTATACTCTCTGCTGATTTTGGAAATCTAGCACGGGAAGTAAAAGATATATGTGATAGTGGTGCGGACTTTGTCCATGTTGATGTTATGGATGGACATTTTGTGCCAAATCTAACTATTGGTCCAGTAGTTGTCCAAGCTGTAGCAAAAGTAGCTACTAAGCCACTTGATATTCACCTAATGGTGGAGAATAATAGCTTCTTTGTAGATCTTTTTGCAGATATCAAGCCAAAGTACATAAGCTTCCACATAGAAGAGGAGAAGCACGCCCATAGACTAACTCAAAAAATACGCTCTCTAGATATAAGTCCCGCAGTAGTGCTAAACCCACACACTCCACTTGAGTCCATAGACTACCTATTAGAAGAGCTTGATATGGTGTTAATTATGAGTGTAAATCCGGGCTTTGGTGGGCAGAAGTTTATAGATAGTGCTTTAAAAAAGATAGAACATCTAAAAAATATGATAGTAACAAGAGGACTAAAAACAAAAATAGAGATAGATGGTGGAGTAAATGATAAAAATATCAAATCCCTAGCTTCAGCGGGTGTTGATATTGCAGTAGCTGGAAGCTATGTTTTTGGAGCTGATGATATGAAAAAAGCGATTGGATCATTAAAAGTTTGAGAGTCAAAATCTGCGGAATAACCACACTTGAAGATGCAATAGTTTGTGAAAAAAATGGAGCTGATGCTATAGGATTTATACTATACAAGCCCTCATCTAGATACATCAAACCTGAAGCTATCCGCGAAATCACAAAAAACCTCTCTCCTTTTATTAGTAAAGTTGGGGTTTTTGTAGAAGAAGATAGTGCTTTTGTAGATGAAGTAGTGGAGTTTTGCAAGCTAGATGTAGCTCAGATATATGGAAAAACCACCAACCTAGGTGAGCTAAAGTCAAACTACATAGAGGTAGTACAAGCTAAAAGCAAAGATGATATACAAGAACACAGAGAGTTCAAGCTCATAGATGCTCATGTCAAAGAGTATGGTGGAGAAGGGAAGCGTATCCCTTTGGAGTGGTTTAAAAACAGAGATAACTCAAAAACAATCCTAGCAGGTGGAATAAATGAGACAAATATAGATGAAGTTCGTCCGTATGGCTTTTATGGAGTGGATGTTAGTAGTGGAGTAGAGAGCACTAAGGGCGTAAAGTCAAAAGAGATGATAGAGAGATTTTTAAAAAAGGTCAGGGGATTTTGAAAAAAAAGATAGAGAAGATAGTAAAAAAACTAAAAACAAACCCCAAAAAGGAGGAGTTTTTACTATTCCTACAAAGCATGGAGGGGCTTTTTGCTAGTGGAGATGAGAGCTTTGAATATATCAAATCATGTGGTATGCCCATAGATGAGAGAGATGGGGTGGTTTTTTTAAAAACTATGAATACTCCATACGAAAAAGAGCTTTTTTGTATAGTAGATATAGAAACAAACGGAAGTAAGCCAATAAACTCACAGATTATCGAGCTAGGTGCGGTAAAGATGAGAGGTACTGAAGTTATAGATAGATTTGAGAGTTTCTGTTTTTCTGATTTTGTGCCTGAGTATGTAACAAAGGTTACAAACATCACAAAAAAAGACTTAGTAGGCGCCCCAACTATGAAAGATGTACTCAAGGAGTTCAAGCTTTTTTTAGGAGATGCTCTTTTTGTAGCTCATAATGTAGAGTTTGACTACAGTTTCATCTCCGCTATGCTATCCAAAAACTCCCTAGGTGTGCTTACAAATCGCAAACTATGCACCATAGAGCTAGCCAAAAAAACCATAGAGTCTGAAAAGTATGGGCTAGAGTTTCTAAACGCCTACTTAGAAATAAATACAGAAGTAAGCCACAGAGCCTACGCAGATGCCTTGACTGCAGCAAAACTCCTAGAAATATGCCTCAAAAATGTCCCAGAAGATGTAAAGACTACTGAGGAGCTAATAGACTTCTCTAAGCACAATATAAAAAAAAGAAAGAAGTAGAGTTGTAGTTCACACAACCATCACAGGGCATTTAGCGAGTCCCGTTACTTTATGTGAGACTCCTCCTAGAAGATAGCCGCTAAGGTCTCCATGTCCTTGTGACCCTATGACTATAAGGTCGTTTTCATGCTCTTTGGCAAACTCTAGTATCTCTTTTGCAGCAGTGCCGACTTTTACAAAGCCTCTAACATTTGTTAAGCCTTTTTTTGTGAGCATCTCTTTGCCCTTTGAGACTATCTCTTTTGAGTACTGACTGAGTATTTCATCTAGGTTTTCAAGCTCATCTCTTCCTTTCATCATAGATAAAGAGGCCTCCATGAAGCTATGATGCTTAAAAACACTTAGTATATTTATCTCTGCATCCAGCTTTAATGCAAGCTCACAGGCTATTTCTAGGGCCTTGTAGGACTTTTTTGAGCCATCTAGTGGAACTAGTATTTTTTTGAACAATTTTTATCCTTTATCTAAAAGCTAAATCACGCAAAAATAGTGCTATTTGTGGAAAAAATATCAATGCTACAGATACACTAAGAAGGATAAATATAAAAGGAGGCGTACCTTTAATAACCTCCATATAAGGTCTTTTAAAAACAGCAATAGCCGTAAATATATCACACCCAAAAGGTGGGGTGGCTGAACCTATAGCTACTTGTAGTGTGATAATAGTACCAACTAATACAGGATCAAGCCCAGTAGCGTTTACTACAGGGGCAAATATAGGCACAAGCACTAAAATAACCACAATTGGGTCAACAAACATACATCCCACAAAAAAAGCGATAGATATCACGGCAAGCACTGCATAAGGACCCATCTCATTTATTCCAATACTTCCTAGTATCTCTTGAGGTACTTGAGCATATGATAGTATCCATGCAAAGCCAGCCCCAGCTCCAACTAATATAAATACTACTGCAGTAACTAGTCCAGTTGATTTAGCCGTAGAGAAGAAGTCTTTAAGCTTCATAGTTCTATAGACTACGCCTTCTAAAAATAGTGCATAAGCAACACTTACAGCTGCTGCTTCAGTTGGGCTAAATACCCCTCCAAATATACCTCCAATGATGATAGCAGGAAAGCCAAGAGGCCAGAGGGCTTTATAGATAGCCATAGCTCTCTCGCCCCATGAAGCCTTTGGTTCTGTAGGGATTTTGTGGCGATAGGCGTAGATGATACTGTATATAGAAAAAAGCAGAAGTATCAAAAGACCAGGTCCAATACCAGCAATGAAGAGTTCAGGAATGGAAGTTTTTGCCACTATCCCATAGATAATCATACCTATACTAGGAGGTATCAAAAAGGCAATATCACTTGAGTTTACTATAAGTGCTAGGATAAAGGAGTCTTTATATCCACCCTTTTGAAGACGCGGTCGAAGTGGCGAACCTACTGCTACAACTGTAGCTTGTGTAGAGCCTGACACTGCCCCAAACATAGTACAAGCACCAGCAGTACTTACTGCAAGACCACCTTTTATGTGGCGTACAAACGCCATTACAAGATCTATAAGCTTCTCAGCAGAGCGTCCCCGCGTCATAATATCAGCTGAGAGAATGAACATAGGAACAGCTATAAGTGCCGCAGGACGGATTCCTGCTACCATTTGTTGAACCAAAAACTGCATCTTTGAGATATCACCACCAAACTGTAGTAGAATTCCTAATGTAGTGCCAGCTATTAATGGTATCATCATAGGAAATCCAAGCAGTAGAAGAATTATCATCAAGCCAAAAATAGCTAGAGCCATATTTTTTTGCAAAAACTCATAAAGATTGAAACTTGTATCTTTAAGCACACTACCTTGAGTGCTAGCTAAAACACTACCATCTTCTGCTCTCATGGTAGCTTCTACCTCAACACTACCATCTTGAAACTTTGAGATATCTATATTTTCAATCTCCCAAAAACCATTTTTATCACTCTCTGTGGTTTTTTTCATTTCAAGTGAGTTTTCATCAATCAATCTTATATCAACAGTTCGCCACTTATAATCAAATGCATTATCTGCCTCAGAAGAGCCATACACTGTTATAAAAAATCCCCCATCCTTCTTTTGGGCATCTATCTCATCTATTTCTATACTTATAGCACTATTTGCGACAAGAGAGCTTACGAAAAAAAGAAAAAGTAGTATACCTCTAAAACTTACACCCCTCATCTAAACCTCAATCTCAGTCTTTCCATATCCATCTCTTACTTTTGTAGAGATATAGACATCTTCTTGGCGGAGGTTTTTTATCACAGTAAAAATAAATTGTAAACCTGTAACAACAAACCCAACTGGTATCCACAAATATATATAAAAAAGAGGAATTCCAAGAGCTGGCAAAATGCGTCCACTTTTATAAACCTCCATTATGTAGCTATAAGAGTAGTAAGCAAGAACAAACATAAAAAGCCCCGTAACAGCTGAGATAAATATCATCAGGAGCTTTCTTGATTTCACTGGCAAGGCATCATAAATAGCTGACATGCGTATGTGACGCCCCTGTCTTGCCGCATAGCTAAGTCCTGCAAAAGTAACGATAATGATAAATATCATGTTTAGCTCATCTGTTATAGTTAGGGCATCATCAAAAATAAATCTTGTGACAACAGCAACTATAGTCACAACAGCCATCCCAATGACGCCTATTATGAGCATAAACTCCTCAAGACGACTCAGTATCACATCAATAAAATCAACAGCTCTTAAAAAAGGATTTTTCATATACTTCCCTTCGAAAAGACCAGCAGCCTTTTAAGCTGCTGGCTCTACTCTGTTTATTTTGAGTTATTCTCTGCTGCGTCTAGATCTTTTCTCATCTGATCAAGTACTTTTTTGTTTGACTTACTCTTTGAAGCAAAGCTATCTTGAACGCCTTTTGCTACCTTTTTAAAAGGTTCTCGTTCACTCTCAGTAAGGGTTATAATCTGATAATCTGGGTTTGTCCTAACTATTCTTCCAATACCTATAGCATCAAGCTTTTGTGCTTCTTCTAGTATAACTGCTAAAGCATGCTCAGAGGCTTTTTCTACAAGCATTTTATCTCTTTTGCCAAGACTATCATAAAACTCTTTATTAGCACTCACAGAAGCATTAAAGTGACTATGCCCCATATATGTCAAGACTTCTGTTAAATCATCAAGTCCATAAGCCTCAATCCACACAGTTGGATTCTCTTGTCCATCAACCATTCCAGTTTTAAGAGCACCAACTAGGTCACCCCATGACATTGGCTGAGGAGATGCCCCAAATGAACTCCAAGTCTCTACAAGAATTGGTGAGCCCGGCATTACTCTTATTTTTTTGCCTTTTAAATCTTCAGGAGAGCGAAAAACTTCCATTGTAGTTACAGCCATCTCACCCTCTGGAAAAATAGCAAGAAGTTCCAATCCATGCTGATTAAAGATAGATGGTAACATTTCATTTACAACTTTTGAGTTTTTGAAAAAGTAGTCCAACTCTTTTGTATCAGTAGGTAGTACATATGGTAGAGTAAATATATCCATCTCTGGAATGAAGCTACCCATATATCCAGTAGACTGTCCTATGAATTGCAATATACCATTTCTAGCCTGCTCCATCATATCTGCCTCTTCACCAAGTGAGCCAACTTTGTACAGCTCTATTGTGTGTCTTGAGTTGTCCTCAATGAAGTCTTTAAATGCATTAGCATAGATACCTTGAGGATCGCTCATACCCTCACCGAATGCGTATTTCCAAGTATCAGCTTGTGATAGTGTAACACTAAAAAGTGCAGCAACTACTATTTTTAGCAATGAGTTCTTCATGCTCTCTCCTTCTTAAGATTTTACAATTTCTGTTAATCTTGAAATTGTCTTGAGAGTTAATAGTAGCAGTAAAAAATAAATCTTCCCTTAGTAATTTTAAATTTAAGCTATATTTAATTATGTAGGATTTGTGGTTATTCCATGCGTGGGAGGATCCACGCATGGTTTTATACCCTAAGGTACAACAGCTATAAGATTTCTACCTCGTCTGTTTATATAAAATCTCTTTTTTGGTAGTTTTTTGTATTTTGCAATGGCGCTTTTAAATTCCGCAAGTGTCTCTACTCTACTATCTTCTACTTGTATTACAATATCACCTACATTTAGGGATTGTATTTTAGAGTCACTCTCTATTCCGCTAACTATTACACCATTCATATTTGGCGGTAGTCTAAACTTCGCTCTTATGTTTTCATCTATCTGAGAGAACTTAGCACCTTTATAGTCATACTCTCCGCTCTCTCCTTGTATGAATTCACTATCTTTGTCACTATCTATCTCTCCTAGTTTTACCATCACACTCATCTGTTTTCTATCTCTAATGAATGTGATTTTTGTATTATCATTTGGAGCTAGTGAGCCAATGGCGTTTTTTAGCTCTGCTGCGTTTTTTACTGGCTTACCATCTACTGCTATGACTAGGTCACCCCTTTTTAGTCCTGCATTTTGAGCTGGTGAGTCATCTGCTACTGAGGCTATAACTGCTCCACTATCTTTGTTGTAGAACTCTTTTAGATCCTCGCTCATATCTTGGATACTCACACCCATATAGCCTCTCTCTATCTTACCTTCTGTTATGAGTGCTGTAGCAATCTTTTTTGCCATATTAGAAGGAATTGCAAACCCTATACCTACATTCCCGCCACTTCTTGAGATAATAGCAGTGTTTATTCCAACTACTGCACCTCTACTATCTACTAGTGCACCACCTGAGTTTCCTGGGTTTATAGGAGCATCTGTTTGGATGAAGTTTTCATATTCATTTATCCCTACGCCACTTTTGTTTAGTGCTGAGATTATTCCTTGAGTAATGGTCTCACCTACACCAAAAGGATTCCCAATAGCAAAAACAACATCACCCTCTTTTAGGTCTGCTGAGTTAGCAAATGAAGCATTTTTTAGATTAGAGGCTTCTATTTTTATAACTGCTACATCACTTCTAGGGTCTTTGCCTATTACTTTTGCTTTGTACTCTTTTGTTTTTCCTGGGATTGAGACTATGATACTATCTGCTGTATCTATTACATGGTTGTTTGTGATGATATATCCATCTGAAGTGATAATAACACCTGAGCCAAGTGAGCGCTCAACTCTCTCTTGTGGTATCATATTTCTAAATGCATCTCCAAAAAACTCCTCAAAAAAAGGGTTGTTTTTAAAAAGTGGATTTCCTTGGAATGGGTTTTGTGGAGCCTTTACCTTCCTCTCTGTTGAGATGTTTACTACCAAATCCTTCACATCTTTTATGGCATCATAGTAGGATAAGACTGTGGTATCTGAGAGACTCTTAGGCATCTCTCTTTTTTGCACATCTGCATAGTCCTGAAGCTCTAATCCAAATAGCGAAACTGAAGCTAAGAGTAGGACAAATAGGGTTTTTCTCATAAACTCTCCTTATTTTTTAGGTTATTCTAAGCTTTTTAAGCCTAAAAATCATTTAAAAATGTTAATTACATTGAAATGTTTTTAAGATATCAAGTTTTGCTTATGCTACAATCAATCTTTAATATAAATTGTATTTCAAGGATGTCAAATGAGGCTAAATAAATACCTCTCTCACAATACGAAGCTTTCACGCAGAGAGGCTGATAGGGCTATTCAAGAAGGTAGAGTAAATATAGATAGAGTTAAAATAACAAACCCAGCTACTCAAGTAGAAGATGAGCAGAAGGTTTTTTTAGATAGTCGCTTTATCAATCCAAATAGGGATGAAATGATAACAGTTATTGCATACTGTAAACCAAAAGGTGAGATAGTCTCTAAAAAAGATGATAGGGGCAGAAAAACCATATATGATACGCTGCCTGATAGATTTAGAGGGTTTGTTCCTGTTGGTAGGCTAGATTTTACAACCACTGGACTACTTTTGCTAACGGATTCCAAACCAACCGCAGCAAGGCTTATGGAATCAAATCTGGAGAGAGTATATATAGTCAAGCTAAAAGGAAGTATCACAGAAAAAATAGAAAAAGCGATGCTTGAAGGTCTGCACAATGTAGATGCAAAAAAGGGTGGACATAAGCTAAGTGATATAGAGACGATGAGTTTTGCACCATTTTTAGGGTACAAGATAGACAAAAACACACCAAATCACTCAAAGCTAAAAATCGCCATAAGTGAAGGAAAAAACAGAGAGATAAGGCGTTTTTTTGGATATTTTGATAGAGATGTTATTGATTTAAAGAGAGTATCTTTTGGCGGAGTAGAGCTAAATGCACTACCTGAAGGTAAGTGGAGATTCTTAAACAAAAAAGAGTATAAAGACTTAAGAGAGTTTTTAAATAAACCTCAAGCAAATATGCAAGATAATTAAGGAAAATTATATCAAGAAGGATTTGTTATGAAGAAGATTATTTTTACTGCCCTAATCACTGGAATGTTTTTTCTAGGAGGGTGCGCTAATAGTAGTGGTGCTTATACACAGAGTGATGTAGGTAGTGTAGAGGTTATCAAAAGAGGGACGGTTCTAAGTGCACAGATGATGGATGCACCTGATGATGGAGTAGGAACAGTCATAGGTGCAATAGCTGGAGGTGTTATAGGTGCTCAGTTTGGCGGGACAAATACAGATAGGGCTCTTGCTGGAGTTGGGGGTGCACTAGCTGGAGGTGCTGCTGGAAACGCAATAAACTCAAGCACGGCTCAAAA
Source organism: uncultured Campylobacterales bacterium (assembly GCA_964484395.1). GTDB lineage: Bacteria > Campylobacterota > Campylobacteria > Campylobacterales > CAZAFM01 > CAZAFM01. The sequence goes on from CAZAFM010000006.1 coordinate 30,061, forward strand.
ACTAACTATACAACTAGATGATGGCTCAGAGATTCAAACAGTAAAGAATGTAAACTCAAACTCACCTATGTCCTTTAGGAACGGGGATAGAGTAAGAGTGTACTTTGAAGGAAACAGAGTTAGAAATATAGCCCTAGCACAGTAAGCTTTTAAGCTTACTCTAGGACTTGCATATAGCGCTTTCTTTTTGAGTCTTTTATCTTCTCAACCTCTAGAAGTAGAAAACCATCTATGCAGTTCTCAAAATCCTTATCCTCTCCAAAATCCAAAAACTTCACACCACCCTCTTCACAGAGCTCACTATACTGCCTATAGAGTGTAGGGACTGATATGTTCATATTTGAAAGTGTCTGCTTGAGAACCTTAAAGTCAGCAACATAATCATCACAGCTAAAGATATTTCTACACTCATCAATCTCTTTTTTTGTCATAATGTATCTGTTTTTTGATACAACTATATCATCATCACTACCAAAGTAGTTTTTGTAGAAGAATATCAAGAGGTTTCTAGCAAGCTTTGGATAGCTAGCACTCATACTAACTGGTCCAAACATATACTTAAGATTTGGTCTAGTTCGTATGTATGCACCAATTCCAAACCAGAGATAATCAAGTGCTCTACTTCCCCAATACTTTGGCTGAACGAAGCTTCTCCCTAGCTCTATAGAGTTGCTTAGATATGGTTCAAAAGAGTCATTTAAATCAAAAAGTGATGAGGTGTAAAAGGAGTCTTTTCCCTCATCCATCTGCATAATAGTATCACTCTCTCCTAGCCTATATGCTCCAACTATTTCAAGCTCATCTTCATCCCAGAGTACAAGGTGTCTATAGTAGACATCATATTTATCAATATCTCTTTTTTTACCAGTTCCTTCACCTACCTTTCTGAAGCTATACTCTCTTAAGCGCCCAAGCTCTCGTATAATGGAGGAGTCTTTGTCATAATCTGCTAGATATATCTTCTTGCCATCACTTGTTTTACCTAGTAGTTCACACTCACTTAGCTCTTTTTTGAGCTTCTGTCTATCCTCTTGATGAGCGATGCACTTTTGGGTTGTAAAAACCCCTTTTTTTCCTTTACTAACCTTGTATAGATGTTTTTTTAGGAGGTTTATCTCTGTTTTGGTGTTTAGGCTTTTTAGGCTTATACTGTTTTGAGGGACAAGCTCACCTACATTAAATGATATAGTTTTATCTTTTTTGTTAAACATCTCCCTTGCTAGTAGAAGTGTTGCTGCATTTTTATATATCATAGAGATTGCATAAAAAAGCCATGAGTTACGCGCATTTATAAAAATAGGAAGGATTGGAGAGTTTGTTTTTTTGGCTAGATGCAAAAAGCCACTCCTCCATGTAGTGTCTTTTATCCCAGTGGGTCGAACACGACTAACTTCACCTGAAGGAAAAAATATAACAGCCTCTTCATTATCAAGTGCTCTTACTATGTTTTTAAAAGATGCCTTAGATATTGCGCCAGTTAGATTATCTACTGGAAGAAGTAGAGGACTTATAGGTTCTATATTCATCAAAACACTATTTGCCACTATTCTTACATCACTTCTTACAGAGGTAACAAGGTCTAGTAGGGCAAAAGAGTCAAGAGCTCCAAGAGGGTGATTTGCTATGATGACTACCTTACCTTCTGAAGGGATGTTTTCAATGTCTTTATTGGAGACGCTATAGCCAAAATTGAAGTGTTCTAGCACTTTTCTAATAAAGTCCATACCCGTAGAGTTGCTGTTTTTTTCCAAAAATTCATTTATCTCATTTTGATAAAATAGTTTTTTTAGAGAAAAATATATTGAGTTTTCTGCAAAGTTTGGAAGGTTTGAAATGCTTGGGTACTGCGATTTTAGTACTTTTTCTATATCTATCATGCTCATCTCTTAAGTGTATGGATTTTTGCTCAGCATATATTGTACTAAAGATAGGTTACATTTTCAAAACAAAAGTAGGGTGATTTTAGGTATTTAAGGAAAAATTAATACCCTGCCGAATTTCGACAGGGTATTTGGGGGAGGGGAATGTAATTATATAGTAATTTTTCTACTTTAGCAATAGTTTTTGAAAAATTTCTCTAAATTTTCCCTACATTTTTGTAGATTTGCGCTTTTGTGCTTACTAAATTGTGTTTTGGCAAAGGTTTTTTGTCTTTTTATAAGCTTCATAGTAGAGCTAGCTATGGCTTTTGGTAGTTCATCTTTTTTGAGTTTAGCATCTAGAAAGTCCAACACCTCTTTTGGTCCTACACTATTAGCATAGGGTGCATCTCTACCATACTTTCTCTCTAGAGCTATTACCTCATCTATACCCCCTTGTTCTATCATTTTGCAAGAGCGCATGAGAACTCTGTTTTCTAGAACTTCCTTGGGAGTCTCTATCTCAAAAATCTCTACATTTTTGGCTACCTCTACTTTTTTGTTCTGTGCAAAAACATCACTAGGGGTTTTGTTCGTACTAAAGTATATTTCAAGTCCTCTTTTTATCCTAAAGCTATCATTACTAGAGATAGAGTTAGCATACTTTGCATCTATGGATGAGAGAAACCTAAAAGCTTTTTGCGTAGAGTTAAACTCTCTTTCTACTATATACTTTGCAAAAGAAGTTGGTGATATTTTAGGAGAGAGTCCTTGTATTAGTGATTTTAGAAAAAAAAGTGTCCCCCCTACTATCAGTAAGTTTTTGTTGCTTTTATAACACTCTTGTTCAGCTTGTATAAACCACTCTAGTACATTTCCTGCACTGTTTTTTTCATTAGGATAGAGCATGTCTATTCCATAGTGCTTTATATCTCCCATCTCTTTTTTTGTAGGTTTTGCTGATAGTATATCCACCTCTTTGTACACACTAAGAGAGTCTATAGAAAAAATAGAGCAGTTAAACTCTGAAGCTATATCAAGTGAAAGCTCAGTTTTGCCAGAAGCGCTTGGTGCTATAAGTGCGGCTATTTTCACTATAGTTCTCCTCGTTTTTATTAATTTATACGCTCTTAGGAAACTTTTTACTTATTGATGGTCTGATAGCTTGATGATTATGTATTTGCAAAGCAAGTTTTATTCCTGAGAGGTAGGGGTGTTAGACTAGGTGTTTACTTAGGAATTTTTATAAAAAAAGAAAAATTTTTAATAATATGCAAAAATCTGATACGTTTCTGACACTTGTTTTGTATAATTTTACTTTAAAAAAATTATGGTGGTAGATTATGAGACGATTTATTAGTTTTTATAACAATCTGAGTTTGTACAAAAAAATATCAATAATGCTCGTAGGGGGGCTATTATATAGTCTTTTTGTACTCTTTTTTACGCTTTATAGCACAAATCTCATCTATGATAATTTCAAAAAAATCAAGAATAGTGAGATAAATCTAATGTTAATTAGTGATGACATTAAGACATCGCTTTTTAAACTCCAAAATGAGTTCATCTCACAAATAACACTAAAAAGCATAGGTGAGGGCAGTGAAGAGTACACGCCAGATACATCAATACAGACTATCAACAACTCCTTACTAGAGCTTCAAAAGTTAGCTATTGCTGAAGAGAATAGTGACCTTATTGCACTATCTCAAAACCTAAATATTCGCTATAAAGCCTTCTTGTCAAATGGTATAGATGCTGTAGATGCTCAGATGTCAGGCACTCCTGAAGATATGGAGGATGCAGTTTTTGCTATAAACGCACTAGGCTCTATAGCTGATAAAATGAATGAAGAGCTAAATCATCTTGTATCTTATTCAAGAGAGAATCTGAATAAAAGTACAGCTAGTTTTTCTGATTATATATCAAACATCATGATAACTATGATTACTATATTGGGTATTTCTATTACTATATTTTTTGCTTTTGGAGCTTTTTTTACTAAAAACTTAGTAAGAAGAATAGGTGCTCTAACAAAAGGAGTTAGAGACTTTGCAGGTGGATGTAAGGATTGTAAGGTTAGTGATCCATATAATGATGAGATAGGTGAGCTCTCACGCAGCTTTAATATTATGTCAGACTCTATTAGGGAGCTTATGGAGAAGCAAAAAGAGGCTAATAAGGAGCTTGACCTTAAAGTAAAAGAGAAGACAAAAGAGATATCTAAAAGCATGGAGAAGCTAGAGAAAGCTAACACCATGATAGTTGAGAGTATGAACTATGCAGGTAGGATTCAAAACTCACTTCTTCCAGATACTGAAAAACTAAAGTCCCTAATGGGTGAGCATTTTGTTGTATGGAACCAAAGAGATATTGTTGGGGGAGATTTTTACTCAGTTGAAGAGGTAAAAGATGGATATGTAGTCGCTCTTATTGACTGTACTGGGCATAGTGTGCCAGGGGCATTGATGAGCATGATGGCTGTTTCGATGTTTGATAGGATTGTTAAGGATAAGCACATAATCTATCCAAATGAGATACTCCAGCATCTAAATATCCACCTAAGAGACCTATTAGGACGACAAGATGGATTTGAAGAGGATGGATTAGAAGCAGGTATATGCTATGTAGATAAAAAATCAAACAAACTATACTTTAGTGGAGCTGGAATCTCACTATTTTATGTAGACAACAAAGAGGTAAAAGAGATAAAGTCCCAAAGAGTAGGGATTGGCTACAAAAAGACTGCACTTGACTTTGAGTTTAAACTCTATGAGATAGAAAACATTGATAATATGTCTTTTTATATGACAACTGATGGGATTATAGAGCAAGTTGGAGGGGAGAAAAGAAGAATGTTTGGTAAAAAAAGGTTTAAAGCTCTGATAGAAAACTTCGCAGAGATGCCAAAACATGAACAGAGAAAAGCACTCCTGCAAGGGTTTCATGAGTATAAAATGGATGAACCACAAAGAGATGATATGAGCTGTATTGGCTTTAAACCACACTAAAAGGATTGAGCATGAAAATGGATGAACTGTGTCAGCTAAAGGTGTTATCTGAGAATAACGGGATTATGTTTTTTTATCATGGGTACTTCACCCAAAAAATCCTACAAGGTATAGGGGATGCACTCAAAGCTAAAATGAGTAGAGATGATGTAGAGAATACAAAAGCAAAGAAAATATTTGGAATTTTTGTAGAGCAAGTTCAAAACATCATTCGCTACTCAACAGATAGAATTGATGATGGTAGCGATAGTTGCCAAGATGAGATTAGTAGTGGAATAGTTTTGGTTGGAAAAGAGGGTGATAGGTTTTTTACTATCTGTGGAAACCTAGTACGCAAAGAAGATGTGGAAAGACTTAGTCAAAACCTTGAATCCATAAGACTTATGGAAAAAGACGAACTCAAGAAGCTCTACAAAGAGAAAATAAGGAGTGAATCAGATGAGCATAGTAAAGGTGCTGGTATTGGGTTTATAGAGATTGCCAGAAAGTCAAGTGAGCCATTTGAGTATGGATTCAAAGATAGTGATGGTTGTGATAGTTTCTTTTTTCTAAAAGCATTTGTATAGGAGGTAGTTATGGAGAGGTTATTAATAGACGCAACAGATAGTACACCATTTATAGATTTTGATTTTGATAGTAACAAGCTGGTTTTAAAGGGTGAGTCATATCCTGAGAATGTGTCAGCTTTTTATGCTCCAGTCTTTGAGAAGCTCCAAAGCTACATTGACTCAACAAAAGACCAAGATGTTCAAGTAGAGGTAGAGCTAATCTACTTCAACAGTAGTAGTGTAAAAGCTGTTATGAACTTTCTAGATATGCTAGAAGAGCTTGCAAAAAATGGAAATAAGGTAGATATTAACTGGTACTATGAAGAGGATGATGAGACAATTATGGAGTTTGGAGAGGAGTTTAGCGAGGATTTAGAGTATGTAAACTTCAACCTAAAAGAGATATAGATGTCAAAAGAGTATGATCTATTTGCATCTGAGGAGAGGGTTATATCTCTATTTGAAAGCAGGATAGTAGAAGATAGAGCATTTCCCAAAGATGAAGTAGAGTTCTTACTAGGAGAGTATAAGAAGCTTTTTAAGAACACAAGGCGACTTGTGAGGATGAGTGATAGAAGAGAAAAAGAGCTAAACAAGCTAAATGCAGAGATGAAAGATAAAAACAAACTACTAAATCTTCTATCTCAAAGGCTATCAAGATACATATCCCCACAGCTTGCAGAGGGAATACTTCAAGGAGGACAGGATGTTAAATTAGAATCAAAGAGAAAGAAGCTTACAGTTTTTTTCTCTGATTTGGTTGGTTTTGCAGAGGTTGCTGATAGGCTAGAATCAGAAGAGTTAACGGAGCATCTAAACAGATACTTAGAAGAGATGACATCTATTGCACTTGAGTATGGGGCAACTATTGATAAGTATATGGGTGATGCGATAATGATATTTTTCGGTGACCCTTCAACTAAGGGTGTCAAAGAAGATGCTCTATCTTGTGTAAAAATGGCTATGGATATGAAAAAACGCTTAAGAGAGCTTATCAAATCCGAATCTCTTCTACCCTTTGAGACAAGGATGGGTATAAACACTGGATACTGTACTGTCGGTAACTTTGGAAGTGATAATAGGATGGACTACACCATCATAGGTAAAGAAGTCAATATTGCAAGTCGACTTGAAGGAGTAGCGAAAACAAATGATATTCTTATATCTGCTGAAACCTACTCTCTTATCAAAGATGAGATTGATTGTAAAGAGGATGGAGTTCATAACCTAAAAGGAATAGCACATCCAGTCAAAGCATACAGTGTACTAGGTGAAAAAAATCAAAAACTAGCAAATAAAGAGATTTTGGATACAGAGATTTTTGGCGGTGCAGTATCAATCTATATAGACAAAGATAAGCTAAACCCTAATGAAAAAGTGATGCTAAGAGAGTTTTTGACAAACCTTAATAGCAGTCTACTCCAAGAGGAAGAAAATAAACAGGAGCAAATATGATTATACGACTACCTATACTACTGTTTTGCACACTTGTGTTTTTAGATGCAAAAAGCGGAAAAGAGATAGCAAAAGAGTTAAAGCTAAACCCAGCTTCAAAAGCAATAATCCAGTGGGAGAGAATGTTCAAAAGTCCAAAAAGATTGGAGCGAATAGGTGCAGAAAACCTTAGTGATGAAGAGAAAAGCGAATTAAAAAAGTTCTTAGTTAAATATGCAGCAGATTCAGACCAACCAGCAGCTGCGGGATTATAGGAGGAGAATATGAGATTGAATTCAAAAATACTATACAGCACTATTTTTCTATCTACACTAAGCTTTGGCTTGAGTGAAGATGATATAGTAAAAAGACTTGATGCACTAGAAAAACAAGTAAGTGAACTACAAAAAGAGAACAGTGAGCTAAAAGGAACACTTCAAAAACAGAATAAAGAGTCTATTGAAGATGAGCTCTGGGGTATTCACGATAGGATTGACTCTGTTGAGACTATGACTCTACTTGATAGGGTGCATTTAGGACTTGGCTTTACTCAAAGAGTTGATAACTTCTCAAAAAAATATGCTGATGGGACAAAAGTAAATGATAACAATATCTGGACTACAAAGTTCAACCTAAATATGGATAGTAAGATAACAGATGATATGAAATTTACAGGAAGACTATCAATGTACAAATATTGGGCAGATAGTGACCCTAACTCTCTTAGCTATAGAGACTCAACTGAAGGCAGGAAGCCTAGCAGTAGTGCACTATGGGTTGAGCGGGCTTATGTGGACTGGAGGCTTTTTGATGGGGAGGTTCCTACATATCTGACACTTGGAAGACAGCCAAGTAGTGATGGGCTTTCGTATCAATACAAAGACAATACAGTTAGAAAATCAACCTACTCCGCACTTGCTTTTGATGGAGCGGTTGATGGGATAGTACTAACAAGCAACTTTGAAAAGCCAACAGGTATGGATAATGCAGCCCTTAGACTTGCATACGGAAAAGCATTCCAATCACATCGAAACTACCAATACAGCGGTGTGAGTAACTATACAGGTGCAGATATAAAGACCTCAACGGGGACAACTTTGAAAGACAGTAATGTGTATGGGGTTTTTGCAGATGGTTCTATTCCGGGGATTGAAGGCACGCTCTGGCAGGGTTATTATGTTAGTGCATTAGATATTCCAGGAACTGATATGGGAATGGGAAACACTGGCGCAAATGCAGATGGATTTAACCAAAACATTGGTGACTTTAGTATTATAGGCGGACTTGTAGAGAGCACTAATATATATGATAGTGGCTTGGATGCTTTTTTTCAATATGCTTATAGTAAAGCAGACCCAAATGGAAAAGTCTGGATGGCTCCAGATGGGAATGGTTATGGTCTTATGACAAATACATTAGGAGATACAAGTGCTAAAACTGGGGATGCTCTATGGGCTGGGGTTAGATACTCACTTCCTTTTATAGATGGTGGTAAGATAGGATATGAGTACAACCAAGGAAGTAAATACTGGTTGAACTTCGGTTCAGGCTCAAATGACCTTACCAACAAGCTAGCAACAAAAGGTAGTGCTAATGAAGTATATTACATTCAAGACATAAATAGATATGCCTTTTTGAGAGTTGGTGGAGTTTTTATAGACTATGACTACTCAAATAGTGGAGATTATAGAGGTGAGCCTATTAAGATTTCAGATTTAAGCGCTACTCAAAAGCCTATGGTAGCAGATAATCTGACAAATGTATATTTGCTCTTTAGTATACTTTATTAGAGCGTTATAACTAATATTGTATGGTTTTGATGAATAAAGAGCTAAGCTGAACTTTTGATTTAGCATTATGGGTGCAGGACCTACTGGAATTGAGGTAGAGACACCTATAAAAGCAAATGGTTATGATGATTTAGTAAAAGATAAAAATCAGACATAGTAACTCTCTTGGGTAGCCGTATCTTGCTTATTGAAGATATTGAGGTTAGCCAAGAGATTGTTTTAGGACTCTACTTACAAGCTCTTCAAAATAGTCTAAAAAGCTCACACAAAGCATAAAAAGAATCAAGAGGTTTTGAACATATATCCGTTTTCTCTAACTGTTTTTATGTAGTCTTTGGGAATTTTTTTTCTTATTTTTGAAACCAAGCTTTTTAGGGCTACATTACTCATATATTCACCATCATAAACTACATCTTCAATTGTATATTTTTCAACAATTCTTTCTTTGTTGTTTAGTAGAAGCTCTAATAAAGCAGCCTCTTTATTGGGTAACACAACCTCCTCTTTGTTTGAGTATAGTACTCTGTTTGCTGGGTTGTAATGTATGTCTTTGTTAATCTCTATTTCAAAGCGGTTATGCTCTGATAGATAATCTGCCACTTTTTCTAAAGCCTCTTTAAGAGCACTGTGTTTTACTGGTTTGATTAGATAGTCTAAAGTCCCAATCTTAACTGCTTGTAGTAAGTAGTCAATCTGTGTGTGTGCAGACATGAATATTATGGGTATACTCGAATCCTCTTTTACTATTTTTGCAAATTCGATACCATTTAGCTTTGGCATCTCTATATCCGTTATAATAACATCTACGCTATTCTCTTCTAAGATTGCTAGTCCATCTTTGCCATTTTCACCACAATGTACTTCATTGAAAAATTTTTGGAATATATGCTTGTGCTCCATCTGTATGGTTGGGTAGTCTTCAAGGTAAAGTAGGTTTGTGTTTTTTAGTAGATGTATATCTCCGATCATGTATTCTCCACGGTTTTATTAGGTAAAATTTACGATATCATATTGTATAAAAAACTTGTCAGAAAAAAATCAGATTTTTAGTATATTTTGGATAAATTTGAAAAAGCTACTTTCAGGCTACCTTAATTCAATAGAATTTACTCTTCAGGTAATATATTAAAGAAGCAAAAGGTGATTGTAATGAATACATTGGAAGTGTTCTTTGAAAACCTTCAAGAGGATGAGAGCTTGAAAAACTCATATAGTAGGCTCATAAACAAAAGAGACACCAAGGAACTATTAGAGTTATTAGAACAAAACGGTGTCTCATCATCGGATATAGATTCATTTATCATAACGATTAAAGATATGGAGGATAGAGGAGAGCTTAGTGATGATATGCTTGATTATGTATCAGGAGGTGGTATTTTTAGTGGCTTTAAGAGCTTAATATCGGTTTTATCTGACAAATAATACCACAGAAAGGATAGAGGCAAACACTATCAGGCGTAGTGGCAGGAGGGGGCGGTGGTTTTCTTGTGTTCCCTGCTTCAAAGGATAAAAGTTAAATTTACATCAGATAGAACAAAGCTACCTTCAAGCTACCTTCAAGCTA
>CAZAFM010000007.1:0-39615 GCA_964484395.1 uncultured Campylobacterales bacterium
TATTATGGAGTCAAATGACTTTAATGAAAACTACCTAAAAACCAAAAAAGAGAAACTAGGACATATGTTATGAAGCAAAAGAAAGTATGGTAATATCATCATCTACCCTATCCTCATACACTGATACAAACTCACTAAACCACTCAGATATAGACTCACTACTACTAAGACTAGCGAAGTTTACAAGCAACTCTTTGTAGTTAAACCCATCAAAATCACAAGCCCCATCAGTAAAAGCCACTATCCTAAAAGACTCAGGTAGAGAGAGTGTCTCTATCTTGCAACCATTTTCACCCTTTAGAAGCGGTGGGTTTGTGTTTTTTAGATACTTACTACTCTTTTTTTCAAAGTCAACCAACAATACGGGATACATACCATAGCTTATATAGCTAAGCTCCCCTCTGTTTTCATCTATGTGGACTATACTAAAAGAGATAGTCTCCTCATCAAGAAGGTATTTCTGTATAAAATTAACAAAATCATGACAAGTCCTATATAGGTCAAAACCACCCTTTTGCTTTGATACATCTATAGCTCTATCCAAAAAAGCAGCAGCTATGACTGAAGTGACTGAAGCCACAAGACCTTTTCCCATACAATCAGCTATAAAAAGAAGGCTTTTCTTCTCTTCTAAACTATATATCCCATATATATCCCCACTGAGTGTTTCAAGAGGCTTGTGAAAAACCTCCGCAAATGCACTCTCTATTTTTGGACTATCATCATGCATTATAAGCTTTTGCTTGATATACGCCTGCCTCTCTTGCTCCTCTTTATATCTTGCTTTTGACCTTATGTCGTTTTCTTCTTTTGAGGTATCTGAATGCTTTTTTAGGTATGAGAGCGTTGCGTAGTACTCTATATCCTCTTTTACTTTATTAAAGTCTATTGGTTTTTGCAAAAACTTGTTCACATTGACTTTTATAGCATCAGCTATATTCTCATCCCCACCCATTCCTGTGGTTATAAGTATGGGTATATCTTTGTCTATTTTCCTTATAGACTTTGACATATTTATTCCATTTAGTACTGGCATATTTAGATCACTTATGACCATATCTACACTGTTTTGCTTAAAAATCTCAAGCCCCTCAGCCCCGTTTTCTGCTGTTAAAAGAGTGCCTATTTTTTTACCTAGAGCTCTTTCTAGTATACTCCTTATGATAGGGTCATCCTCCACATATAAGATAGTTGTGGTTCTTAAAACATCCTCCATACTGAGGTATGAAGGGAGTTTTGGTCTACTCTTTTTTAGTTTGTAGTTTATGAAAAAAACAGACCTTGAACCACCGTTTTCATAAAAAAGTGAGTCTGTTGTTCTATGTGAAAGAGATATACCTCTTCCTCTATACTCTGCGTTCTTATCAAGTGAAGCACTCTTCATATCAAAGCCTTCACCAAAGTCATCTATACTAACTTGTAAAACACTATTTTTATATAGAACAATATCAAGGCTTATTCTTCCTTTTTTCTCTTCTTCTAGCTTGGAGAGATACTCTTCATAACTGCCTTTTAACATATAGTTATTCTTTGTCTCGGGCTCTATTTGTAGCACTCCATGCTCATAAGCATTCATCAATAGCTCATTTACAACTAATAGAGTTCGTGCGTTTTGCATGCTACCTTTAAAGTAGCTCTCTAAAAAAAGTTCAACACTCTCCTCAGTTTTTGCGATTGACTCTATGCTTGCTTCTATATTGTAGTTTGCTTTTGCATCTATGTTTTTACCTATCTGGTTATTGAGAAAAATAAAAGAAAATCTATCTAAATAAAGTAGTTCTTCATTTAGGTCAGTTATTACTTTTAGTACATCTTTTTTACAAAAAGCATCTTTGTAGCTTTTTTGAAATATAACATCAGCTAGATTTGAATTAGAAGAAAAAAGAGTCATTATTTTTGATAGAGGATATGTATTTATCTGCTGTAGGTCACTTTTTAGCTCTACTAGCTCACCTCTTGTGTCTTTTATCATTATCATAGCATCATTTGAGCATACATAAGTCAGCATTGAGCTTTTTTGATCTATAACAAACATAGAGTAGAAAAAACCACTCTTGAAGTTAAACTCACTAATTATTACAGAAAGAAGCTCTGAAGGAGAGGATAGAAGCTCTTGTGAAGATTGTTGTACAAACTCTTTTAGCTTAAAAGGACTATCCTGGATAGTGCACAAAACCGTCTCACCATGAAGCTCTATAATTTCACAGTTTGCACTTCTTTCATCATAAGCTTCTACAAAAAAACTGCTTTTTATAGCACTATATGCATCTATCATATTTTCTTAGCATTAAAAATTTCTGCAAGCATTAGCTCTTCTAGTAGCTCATACAACCTTTCATCTTTAACATTAAGTGTAATATCAAGCTTATCTATCTGTATCTTTTTTCTTAAATACCCTATGATAGTTGAAGTAATCGCAAATGACTCATTTATATTTATCTCTATTGGCTTGTTTTGTGCCTGTATAGACTCTATGGCGTCTTTGAAGCGCTGAGAGTCAGTTACTCCTTTAATAACACCATCTATATCAATAGCTATTTTACTTGAACCCTCGTTTATAGATATTTCCATTTCACACCCTTTATCAAACAGAAGCTTTTAGCGCTTCTTTTAAATCACTATACTTAAACTCAAATCCACTCTCAAGAAGTCTTTTTGGTACAACCTTCTGTCCATCTAAAAGCACAGTTGAGCCCTCGCCAAATATCATCTTCACCACAAAAGCAGGTAAAGGAAGAATAGTTGGTCTATTTAGTACCTCTCCTAGCTTTTTGGTAAACTCACTATTGGTTGATGGATTTGGAGAAGTTAGGTTATAGATTCCCTTTAGCTCTTTGTTTTCTATAGCAAACTTCATAGCGTTTTTTATATCATCTATATGAACCCAACTAAAGCCCTGACTTCCATCACCAATAACTCCGCCTACTCCTAGCTTAAAAGGAGTGAGCGTTTTTTGAAGCATACCGCCTCCTGCTCCTAGTACCACACCAAACCTAAAAACCACAACCCTAGTGACCTTATCTGCACTAAGAGCTCTATCTTCCCAGTCTTTTGTAATTTTGCCCAGATAGTTATCTGCGTATGCCTCATCATATTCACTATAGACTTCTCCACCTCTGTATCTACCAACAGCTGATGTTGATATGAAAAGTGGCTTTTTGTCCATATCCTCTATACACTCTACTATCTTCTCAGTTGTATCTATTCTGGAGTAGTAGAGGGTTTTTTTATACTGTTCATTCCATCTAGTAACTATGGGAGCTCCTGCTAGGTTTATGATAACATCACAGTCTTCTAGACTCTCTTGTAGAAGCTTTTTACTAGCAGTCTCTCTTCTACCAATAGGTACTATCTCATTTTCACTAAAAAACTCACTAAGCCTAGAGCCAACAAAACCGCTAGCTCCAACTATTGCAATACGCAATTAAAACTCCTTCAAATCATCTTCATCTAGAGGAAAAATATCATCATCTTTGTTCTGTTTTTTTGGTGTCTCTTTTTTGTGTGGTATCTGCTTGTTGTGTGAAGCTTGGCTTTGCTTTTCACTCTTTTTTGGTTTGTGCTCTATATGTCTATCACTAGATGAGCTTTGATGTGAGTCCATATGAACACTTGCATCATAACCTACCATTCTTCCGATACCTTCAACACTCTGCATCATAGCTAGAGCTTGTGCATTTAGCTGCTCAGCGGCTGCAGCTGCTTGCTCTGAGTTTGCAGCGTTTTGCTGAGTAACTTGGTCTATCTGACCCATTGCAGTTGCTACTTGGTTCATACCTTCTGCTTGCTCTGTGACAGAGGTAGCTATTTCGCCTATTAGGTCTGAAGTCTTTTTGACTTTTTCTAGTATCTCTGTGAAGGAGTCATTTGTCTCTTGGGCTATCTTGTTTCCGTTTTTGATCTCTTCTAGTGCACCCTCAATGATGTCTGCTGTCTCTTTTGCAGCATTTGCACTTCTTTGGGCTAGGTTTTTAACCTCATCTGCAACAACTGCAAACCCTAGTCCATGCTCTCCAGCTCTTGCAGCTTCTACGGCTGCATTTAGTGCTAGAAGGTTTGTCTGGAATGCTATTTCATCAATTGTTTTGATGATTTTTGCTATCTGTTCACTTGCCTCTGTTATCTTCTTCATAGCAGTCATTAGGTGCTGGATTTTGTCATTACCCATGGTTGCTGCATCATTAGCTGCTTTTGATAGAGCATTTGCTTCTCTTCCGTTTTCACTGTTTTGGTTGTTTATCGCGGTACTCTCTTCTACAGTAGCACTAACTTCTTCTACAGAGCTTGCTTGCTCACTAGCTCCTTGCGCTAGACTTTGAGAACTTGCTGATATCTGATCACTTGCTGCTACGACTTGAGAGTTAGCTTCTGCTATTGTTCTAACTGCCTCTATTGTAGGTCTTGTCACGCTTCTGATAATAACCATAGCTGCTACTATTGCAATAATAAGGGCTGAGATAAGTCCTATTATCATTGTTAGTGATGCACTATTTAGTTGTGCATAGGCTTCATCTGATTGCTCATTTATCTCATTTACTGCAACTCTTGCAATATCTTCTGCTCCAGCTCTTGCTTCATCACCAGTTACTACTCTTCCTTGATTTATCTTAGAAAGCTCTGCGTTAACAACTAGTATATTTTTGACAGCCTCTTCATAGTCATTCATTGCATTTTTTGTTTCTTGTAGCTCATTTAGTGCTTTTTGGTCAGTTGTTAGCTTGTTTAGCTCATCTACTAGTCTATCTATCTCATCAAAGTTGCTCAGAACAGCTCTTACAAGATCATACTCACCACTAGCCTGAGCCTTGAAGTTCTCAATCCTAACCTCATTTCCTAAATCAACAATATCATTAGCCATTGTTGCCATATCAGCTCGCTCTATGGCTTCAGCTGGGCTTATTCCACTTCTTAAAAGCTCTTTTGTCGCTGCGGTGAGATCTTTTAAGTATTGGTTTATATTTTTTACAAACCTACCTGCACTCTCATCCATTCTATCAATGTCTTTATTTTGCTTATTGATTTCTTCTTCTGTTTGAGAGATGAGCTTTTCATACTCTAGTAGAGGAGTTTCTATTCCCGCAATTCCTTTTTTAAGCGCTACTAAATCAGGATGGTCTGCTACGAGTTTTTCTGCTTCTTCTATTCTCTGTTTTGCCCTATCTAGCCTATCCTTTCCGCTAGTTAAATACTTCTCATCACCCGTAAAGTTATAACCTCTTAGCTCATACATCATAAGCATTACATTTCGCTCTAGTCTTGACATCAACTCAACCTCTGGACCATACTTCTCCGCTAGTCCATAGGAGGTATCACTCCCCTTGTTCATATTATAAACACCAATTCCACCAAGGATTAACATTATTACAAGGATAATCCCAAATCCAAAGGTAATCTTTGCACCTAGTGTCATATTACTCATTTTGTCTCCTTAAGAGTTTTGTCTTCTTGTGCTATATCTCCAAGAGCATTTAGCTCATCTGTCTCAAAGATAGATTCTATATTTAATATCATAACCACTCCCTCCTTTAAGTTTGCCATATGTTTTATGAAATTCGTGTCTATTTTTGAGCCAAAGCTTGGGCTTTCGCTTATTTCATCTTTTGAAATAGCTGTAACATCTTTGACCCTATCTACTACAAATCCTATGTAGACTTTGTCTATAATGAGGATAATAATAGCATTCTCATCTGTTGGTTCTATTGTCTCCATTTTTAGTTTTGACCTTAGGTCTATAACGGGGATAATCTGACCTCTTAAGTTCATAACACCCTTGACATAATCAGGCATTCTAGGAACATGAACTGTTTTTTGAAAGCCTATTATCTCTTTTACACTCAGTATCTCTACACCATATAGCTCATCATCTAGCTCAAAAGTTAGATACCTATCTTTTATAGAAGCAACCCTTCTCTCTTTACTCTCCATAGTAGCACCTTCTCAAGATAAATTATCTAATATCATATCACAACTAAATCATTTTTCAAATTACATATCTTTTGGCTTGAAAAACCACAATCTCTTTTTTTTCATATATATAAGCGCACCTATGAGCAGTAAAAATAAAATAACAACAATAATACTTCTTAAATACTCCTTGATAAGCTCCTCATTCCCACCTATGAAATATCCTAGATATGCTAGTATTGCTACCCATATAGCAGCCCCAAGAGTAGTGTATATACTAAAGGTAAAAATATTCATTCTAGCAAGTCCAGCAGGCAGAGATATATACTGTCTAACACCAGGAATGAGCCTACCGCTAAAAGTTGAGATGTGACCATGCTCTTTGAAAAACGCCTCAACGCGACTTAGCTTATCTTCATCCATAAAAAAGTACTTCCCAAACCTAAGAACTGCCCGTCTTCCTAAAAACATAGATAAGTAGTAGTTAAAAAGCGCCCCTCCAAGCGAGCCTAAAGCACCCCAGAGTATCGCAATATAGATATTCATCTCACCTTTAAAAGCTAGATATCCAGCAGGAACCATCACAACCTCACTAGGAAATGGAAAAAAGCTACTCTCTAAGAACATCAATAAAAATATCCCCCAATACCCAAGTGCACCAATACTTTCTACTATAAAATTTACAATTTCGCCCATATATTTGCATACCACCTATTTTTGGTGGAATTTTATACTATTTTTGCAAAATTTTTGATAAGATATGGAAAAAATAGGGTTTGCTTGGATGGCTAAAAAATGTAAAGCGTGTCACTGCAAAAAAGGCCTACCTTTATGGATGGCAACCTTTGGTGATCTTATGAGTCTTCTTTTGACATTTTTTGTTCTACTTCTATCTATGGCTACATTTGAAACCAAAAAAGTAGCAGAAGCCATAGGTTCACTAGAAGGTGCACTAGGCGTACTTGAAGAAGGAAAGCACTCTGAGCCAGTCCCGCCAAACCCTATAAAAGCTACTCCTATAGAGACAGATAGTGATAGCCCAACAGCTATAAACGCCCTCTCATCACTTGTAACTGAATTTAAAAAGCTAGATGAGCTAGGAAGAGGACCCGCTATAAAGCTTGAAGAATCAGAAGATAGTTTTAGGATAACTATACCTGATGGAGTCTTGTTTGTGCCAGGAAGTGCTGAGATTAAGAACGATAGAGCGATGCTTCTGCTTCAAAGAATAGGAAATGAGTTTGCCAAAATGCCCAGTAGTGTTGGTCTAGATGTAGAAGGTCACACAGATGATGCGAAGTATGATACGCCAGAGTATGACAACTGGAATCTCTCAGTAGATAGAGCTCTTAGTGTAGCAGAAGTGATACTAGAAAACGGAGCGCCTAGGAATAGAACAAGAGTCTCAGGAAGAGGAGAGTTTGACCCAGTAGCTACTAACAAAACTGAAGAGGGAAGAGCGCTAAATAGGCGTGTAGTTCTGCACTTCTACTCACTTGACTCACAACAGAGCCAAGAGGCAAAAGATGCAGCTAGTAGTATTACAAACACAGAACTTTAGACCTTGTTAAACACCTTGATACCATCTCTTTTTGCATCAAATAGTTCTGTTACTTTCACAAACAAAGGATGAGTCTTTATCTCCTCACTACTTAGCTCTCTTTGCTCATTTAGCTGAGGAGTAGAACAGCTTCCTTGGACTATATCCATAGTTGTAGAACCACTCTCATCAAACTCTTTTGTTTCAGGTTTGTCTAGTTTTTCAGTTTTTTTTTTTGGGCTCTTTCTTGCTAAGGTCTATTTTAGTCTCTACCCCAAAAACCTCACCAACTAGAAGTTTTATTGGTGGCCAGTTGCTTCTGAGTGTTTTTGATACCTCTTCATCAGCATAAGAGCTCCATCTAAGAGTTCCATCTTGATATGAATCATATTCAATGTACTCTTTAAAAATCTCACCTAACTCATAGCTTCTATCATATATTTTCTCTACTAATGTAGCAAAAAGCTTCGCCCCTACATCTTCATCTGACACTCTATCTATAGACTCTGGAGTAATGTGGCTCTGTTCTGTATCTCTTGGCTCAGGTGTATTGACTGCTTGAGATGATAAGGTAGTTGGTTTTATCTCTTTTGTCTCTGTTTGTAGTGTATCTATCATCTCATCTATCTCTTTGACTTTCAAAGCCTCTACCATCTTATAAAACATGAGCATAAGTGCAAAAAAGCTTCCTATGTTGAGACTCAAAAGCCCCTTTGTCTCACTAAGTATGCGAAAAAACCTATCAAGAAGTATAGGTGAGTAGCGAATATCTCTCTCATACATTCGTTCACTCAAAAACTCAATCATCTCCTCAACCGCCATCTCAGCATCACTCTCATCTAGTTCAACAGCAAAGTCTTTTAATGCATCTATATCTTTAAGAAATACAGCATCCATTATCTTAAAAAAGCGCTCAGGATCTACAAGCCCTAGCATATCACTTACTGACTTTGCACTGAGGTTTGAACTACTATGGACTATAGCTTGCTCTAAAAGTGTCAGAGTATCTCTCAAAGAGCCTCCACCACTTCTTGTTAGGATATCAAGTGCCTCTTTTTCATACTCAATCCCCTCTTTATCAAGTATGAACTCAAGATGTTTCATTGTCTCTTTTTTGCCTATTTTTTTAAACCTAAAGTGCTGAGTTCTACTTAAGATAGTTGGGGGTAGCTTTAGTGGGTCAGTAGTTGCTAAGATAAACTTCACATACTCTGGTGGCTCTTCTAGGGTTTTTAGAAGAGCATTGAATGCCTCTTTTGTGAGCATATGAACTTCATCTATGATAAATATCTTATAGCGACCAATAGTTGGCTTGTATCTAGTATGCTCTATAAGCTCTCTTATATCATCTATCTTTCTAGAGCTAGCTGCATCCATCTCTATAATGTCTATATGGCGAGACTCATTTGCCATTATGCAGTTCTCACACACCTCACAAGGGTTCGCACTAGGTCCCTTATCACAGTTGAGTGATTTAGAAAATATCCTAGCACTAGAAGTCTTTCCACTACCTCTTATACCAGAAAACAGATATGCGTGAGCCAGCCTACTGTTTGTAAGAGCAAGACTTAGTGTTTTTGAAACAGACTCCTGCCCTACTACATCACTAAACTTCCTAGGTCGATACTTAAGTGCTAAAACTTTACTGTTTTCCAAATCATATTCCTACAACTAATCTAAACGCATTATATCAACAACTATATAAATCCAAAATCTATTTACTACTTGGTATAATTCCAAAAAACAAAAAAGGTCACTATGTCTCTTGTCTCACTTATAGAAACTTCAAAAAACTACGAAGCCCAAAAGATACTCTGCTCTGCAAACTTCTCTATAGATAGGGGTGAGAAGGTCTCTGTTGTTGGTAAAAACGGAAGTGGAAAAAGCACTCTTTTAAAGCTTGTTGGTGGACTTATAGAGCCTGATGAAGGAAAAAGGATAGTCCAAAATAGTGTAACAATAAAAATGATGCCCCAGCACCCAACATTTGCTCATGATGTAAGTGTTAAAGAGGAGATAGAAAACGCCCTAGTAGAGATAAAACGCAAACAAAAAAGATACTTTGAGATAGTAGATGTCCTAGCTAGCAGTCCTGAGAATAAGACACTCCTTCAAGAGCAAGCAGATATATCCACATATCTAGATATGCATGGAGGCTGGGATATAGAGGCAAAACTTGAAGAGGTATTACTGCGCTTCTCTTTAAAAGAGTATGAAGACAAACTAGTCAATCTCCTAAGTGGAGGTGAGCAAAAGAGGGTTTCTCTTGCTGCCCTGCTTCTAGAAAAACCAGACCTACTACTACTAGATGAGCCTACTAACCATCTTGATGTTTATATGGTGGAGTTCTTAGAAGAGCTATTAAACAAAGAGAGCTTTACGCTTCTTTTTATATCTCATGATAGATACTTTATAGATACTATTGCTACAAAAACCCTAGAGATAGAGGATTGTAAGTTAAGAAGCTTTAGTGGTGGATATAGCTCATATATAGTCCAAAAAGAGAAGCTTTTAGCTGATACCCAAAAAGAGCACGAAAATATGCTAAAGCTTCTAAAAAAAGAGGAGGAGTGGTTAAACCGCGGTGTCAAAGCAAGAGTGAAGCGAAATATGGGGAGAGTAGATAGAGTAAAAAAGCTAAAAGATGAAGTCAAAAAAAACCCAGGGATGATAAAGAAGATGCGCTTAGAGCTAGAGCGAGAAAAGGGCTGGGGAGATAAAAGCAGTGAACATAGAAACAAAAAAAAGATGCTCTTTGAACTTGAAAACCTAAGCTACTCACTTCCTGAAAAAAACCTCATAAAAGACTTCAGCTCTAGGATACTTCAAAAAGATAGAATTGCAGTTGTCGGTAAAAACGGAAGTGGTAAAAGTACATTTCTAAAGCTTCTACTAGGAAAGCTAGATGGATATAGCGGGAAGATAAAAAGAGGTGAAGTCAGAGTTGGCTACTTTGACCAGCAAAAAGATATGCTTGATGATGATAAAAACCTACTTGAGACATTTTGTCCACTTGGTGGAGATAGGGTAGATGTAAGAGGTAAAAATATGCATGTATATGGATATCTAAAAAACTTCCTCTTCCCAAAGGAGTTTTTGGATAAAAAGATAGGTATCCTAAGTGGGGGTGAAAAAAGCCGTGTAGCACTAGCGCTTCTTTTTACAAAAGAGCTTGATGTACTTATACTTGATGAGCCAACTAATGACTTAGATATTCCTACCATAAACATACTAGAGGAGTATCTACTAAACTTCAAAGGGGCTATAATTTTTGCTAGTCATGATAGATTCTTTGTAGACAAAATCTCAAATAAACTCTTTGTTTTTAAAGGAGATGGGCTTATAGAGGAGAGCTATCTAGACTATAGTGAGTACCTAGAGTTTGAAAAAGAGGTAGCAGAGGCTTTTTTAGATGAAAGTAGTGGCAAAAAAGAGTCAAAAGAGAAGCCAAAGAGCAAACCAAAAAAACTAAGCTACAAAGAGCTCATAGAAATAGAGAGACTTCCAGAAGAGCTAAAAAATCTAGAACTTGAAATAGAGGAGCAAAACACCCTTCTTGCAGACCCTAAGAGCTATAAAGAGATAGGAGTAGAGAGCATAGCTACTAAGCTTGAAGAGTTAGAAAAGATATATAATGATAAACTTGAAAGATACATTGAGCTTGAAGAGAAAAGAGAAGAGCTAGAAGGATAGATATGCAAAAAGAGTTACTGCTTGTTATTATTGTTCTTGGGATTATTGTAGCACTTATTGGGATTGGGCTGTTTTTTTACAACCCTAAAGAGAAAAAAAATCAAGGAGCAAAGCCTCTTAGCTTAGCTGATATTAAAGAGATAGTAAAACAGAAAAATAGAAGTGAAGAGGAGCTAGAGAAGTATGCTGATAAGCTTCTAAACTTCTCATTTACTGATACATCTAAGAAGGATATGATAGATATAGCTTTCTTACTAACAGCTCATAAAAACAGTAATAAAAACATCATAATGAAAGTAGACAAAGGGCTAAAAGGCAAAAACAGTGACTTTAGCAAGGATGTAGATGTCGCTATCAAGGCAGGGCTTGATAGCAGGAGATAATGGGCTTGGGCTTGAGGCTCTAATCGGACATTCCCAGCTTTCGCGTGTCCTTTCAAGCCTTGCCCTTTTAGCTAGCTCTCTTTAGATATATATCGTCTATTTTAGTTAAAGCTAAAACCGTTCCACGCTATAAATAACCTCTTGATTACAAAAATATTTTTTTAATCATCATGAAAGATGAATGAGGTTAACATACTTACCAGAAAGTATTAAAAATATGTAATAAAAAGGGGTAATAATTATGGAGAGCAAAAAAAGACTAACACTAAAAAAACAGCTAGGAATTACTCTTTTTCTAGTAGGACTTATCCCTTTTTTGCTTATTGGGACAATCTCATACTTCACATCTAGTAATTCACTAGAAAATGAGGCTAAGGACAAGCTAACTATGGCAAGAGACCTCAAAAAGCATGAGCTAGAAACATATCTCAGACTTGTAAAAAGCTCCATAGAAACACTAGGTGAGAGTAAAGATGTCACAGATATGGTAGAAGAGCTAGTTCACTGGCACAATGTCTATAAAGTAGAAGGAAGTGGAGCCTTTGATATAGTGGAAAAACCAGAAGTTCTAGATGTTTTCGACAAATATGACTCCTATTTTAGTAAGTTCATACAGAATTATGATCTCTATGATTTGTTTATCATCTGCAAGCCCCATGGTCATGTAATGTATAGTGTAGCAAAAGAGAGTGATTTAGGTGAAAATCTTGGTACTGGAAGTCTAAAAGATAGTGGCTTAGCGAAGGTTTGGAAAGAGATAGCAGATGGTAAGAAGGTAGCTTTTGCTGATTTAGCGCCCTATGCTCCTTCAGGTGGTGAACCCGCTATGTTTATGGGAGTTCCAATAATAGACAAAGAGGGTAGCGTCAAAGGTGTAGTTGCTGTTCAAGTCTCACTTGAAGTAGTAAATGAGATTATGGGTAATCGCGTAGGACTTGGAGAGACTGGCGAGACATATCTAGTTGGTGAAGATATGCTTATGAGAAGTGATAGCTACTTAGACCCAACTAATCACTCTGTGGTTGCATCATTCAAAAACCCAACACTAGGCAAAGTAGATACTGAGGCCACAAGGGCTGCACTCTCTGGAACAAGTGGGATAGATATCATAACTGATTATAATGGAGAGAGTGTTCTCTCAGCCTACACTCCAATAGATGTATATGGCACTACATGGGCTTTACTAGCTGAGATTGATGAGAATGAGGTTTTTGCATCTGTGTATAATCTCAGAAATATTATACTTATATTAGGTGTAGTTGTATTAGTGGTTATTGTTCTTATAGCCTATCTACTTGGAGAGTACATAAGCAGACCTATTGCTAGAGCGGTTAGCTCAATCTCAGAGGGAAGTGCTCAAGTAGTTAGTGCAAGTGACCAAATAGCAGAGTCATCTCAAACACTAGCAGAAGGCTCTACTGAGCAAGCAAGCTCCATAGAGCAAGTAACTGCCTCCATATCACAAGCTACAGATATTAATAACAAAAACTCACAAAGTGCTACTAATGCAGAAAATCTAGCAAAAGAAGCCGATCAAGCTGCTAATGAGGGAAATGCACACATAAAAGAGCTTACAGAGTCTATGCAAAAAATAACTGAAGCATCAGATAACATAGCAAGAATTATCAAAACTATAGATGAAATAGCCTTCCAAACGAACCTTCTAGCACTAAATGCAGCCGTAGAAGCTGCAAGAGCAGGAGAGCATGGACTTGGATTTGCAGTAGTTGCTGATGAGGTTAAGAGCCTAGCCCAAAGAAGTGCAAATGCAGCAAAAGAGACTGCAGATATTATCAAAGAAGCAATAGAGCAGATAAAAACTGGTAACAAGATAGCAAAGTCAACTGATGAGTCTTTTGTTACTATCAACGAGAAGATAAAAAATACATCATCCCTTATAAGTGAAATAGCAGCATCAATATCAGAACAAAGTGATGGGATGGAGCAAATCTCAACAGCTATGGGTCAGATAGACCAAGCTACCCAATCAAATGCTGCAACCTCAGAAGAAGCAGCAGCAGCAGCTGAGGAGCTAAATGCTCAAGCAAATATGATGATACAGAGTGTTCAAGAGATAGCCTCTCTAGTGGGTGCTAAAACATATTCAGAAAAAATAGACAGTCATAAACAACTAGAGCACAAAAAGCGCAAGTAGAAAATACTACGCTTTTGTGCACATCTCAAAAAACTCTGCAAAAAGTTCACTACTCTCATGAGGTCCAGGAGATGCCTCTGGGTGGTGCTGTATGGATAGAATAGGTTTTGTAGTATATCTAAGTCCTTCTATAGTTCCATCAAACAGGTTTTGATGCGTCGGATTTGCTACTTCTGTGATGTTTTCTGGAACTGAGTAGTTGTGGTTTTGTGAGGTTATCATTACTTTTTGACTTCGGAGGTCTTTTACAGGGTGATTTCCTCCATGGTGTCCGAATTTTAGCTTCAGAGTTGGATAACCATTTGCAATACTTAGTAGCTGATGTCCTAAGCAGATGGCAAATATCGGAATATTGGCATCTACTATTTTTTTTATCTCTTGTTGCTCATTTTTTAGCACAAGTGGATCACCTGGTCCATTTGATAAGAAAACACCCTTTATCTCACCACTTTTAAATCTATTTAGAACTTCTGAGGCAGGATAGTTGTTTGGAACTACATCTACTGCAAACCCAGCCTCTACTAGTTCATTTAGAATATTTGTCTTAACTCCAAAGTCATAGGCTATGATTTTTACACCATTTGATGAACTTGTATATGAGTTGCTTTTTTGATCCCAAGTACCATGTGTGTGCTCATAGAGCTCTTTTGTAGATACCTCTTGTATATAGTCTATATCTTCTATTCTAGGAGAGCTTTTTAGGATTGAAAGAAGTTCATCTTTATCACTAATCTCAGTAGAGGCTACCATCATCATAGCCCCCTCTTCCCTCAAAACCTTAGTAATCATCCTAGTATCAATCCCACTTATTCCCATTACACCTTGCTGCTTTAGGAACTCATCAAGCTTCATCTGGCTTCTGTAATTAGAATCATATGAGTTATATCGTCTAACTATGATGCCCTTACAATGCGCTTTTGAGCTTTCACAGTCATTATCATTTGCCCCTACTATTCCAATCTCTGGCATAGTAAAAGTAACAAACTGACCTGCATAGCTAGGATCTGTAACTATCTCTTGATAACCACTTAGGGATGTGTTAAACACTATCTCACCAATACTTGTACCTTCATATCCAAAACTACGACCCTCTACAAAAAGACCATTTTCTAGTAGTATCCAAGCCTTCTTACTCACAGGAGACTCCTTTTTTTTAGCTCCTCCTCATAGAGCTTTTGAAAGACTATATCATACTCCTCAGTCCCGGGTATTAGCTTCCTTTTGTAGTTTCCTATACGCTCAAGCACACTGTCTTCTATATCTTCAAAGCTCTTGATATAGCTAAAGATAGCTTTAAAGATAACATTTTTTATTCTTGTTTCAGATGCATCTGATTTAATAATATCTTCTAGCAAAAGCTCTGTCATAATGTTGTGACTTAGGTTGTTGTATCTATCCTCTATGTTTAAGATAACCCCAAACTCTTCTGACATCTTCTTTTTTATCATCCAAAAAAGCTCTTTTTCATTCAGTCTCATAAACTCTATATCATCTTCATAGTCCTCTATAATCTCTCTAACCCTCTCTTCTAAAGACTCTTCATTTGCTATATCAGCAAGAACCATTTTAAGAGATATATCTTTTACATCATCCATTGTTGTGGCTATTGATACAAAGGTCGAGTTTGCCATATCTATGGCTATTTTGTTTGCAACATATGGTGCATGAGGTCTCTTAAGCTTCATCTAAAAACCTTTTCTTAATCATTAATAATGCAATTCTATAACAAAACAGTTAAGGAGGTGATAAAGCTATCTTGCAAATTCTATAGCTCTTAGCTCCCTTATTACATTTACTTTTATCTCACCTGGATATTGGACTTTATCCTCTATATCTTTAGCAATCTCTTTTGACACTAAGACTGCCTCAGCATCATTTACAAGCTCAGAGCTTATGATAACTCTAACTTCCCTACCTGCATTTATTGCATAAGCAGCCCTCACTCCTTGCTTCTGCAGAGCAATACTCTCTACCTCTTTTACTCTTTTTAGGTAGCTCTCTAGCACTTCGCGTCTAGCTCCGGGTCTAGCTGCACTCAAAGTATCAGCAGCACATACAGCAGCACACTCTATAGTTTTTGCATCTTCATGCCCATGGTGAGCATATATTGCATTGATAACAGCTGGATGCTCTTTATATCTTTTACAAATATCAGCACCTAGGTCCACATGACTACCTGAATACTCATGAGTTAGAGATTTACCTATATCATGAAGTAAGCCTGCCCTCTTAGCAAGCTTCTCATCTCCACCCATCTCAGCGGCCATTATAGAGGCTAGATGAGCAACTTCAAGTGAGTGTCCGAGTGCGTTTTGACCATAACTTGCTCTATACTTTAGCTTTCCTATGAGCTTTATTAGCTCTGGGTGTATACCGCTTAGCCCTAGATCTAGGACTATATCTTGTCCTTCTTCTAGTATGCTCTGTTCAAACTCACTGCTAACTTTGTCATACATCTCCTCTATCCTAGCAGGCTGTATCCGTCCATCTTCGACCAGAAGCTCTATAGTCCTAGTGGCTATAGCCCTTCTATAGAGATTAAAGCTACTCAAAATAATAGCATTTGGGGTGTCATCAATAATAACATCTACTCCACTTACCATCTCAAGAGCTTTGATATTTCTACCCTCTTTACCAATGATACGCCCTTTTAGCTCATCATCTGGAAGATTTATGACATTTATAAGTCGTTCAGCTGCAAACTCTCCTGCAAATCTCGTTGTTGCTTGGGCTAATATGAAGTTGGCTCTTTTTTTGCCCTCCTCCTTAGCTTCGTTTTCATACTTTCTAACCAAATGGGCAATATCCTCTCTTGAGCTCTCCTCCACTCTTTGAAGAATCATCTCTTTAGCCTCATTTTCAGTCAAGCCACTTACATTTGAGAGAGCGTTTTTAAGCTCTTTTAGACTACTTGAGTACTTATCTTTTATAGAGTCTATCTCTCTTAGGCGTAAATCTATTTTTTGTGAGTGCTCTTTTGCCTCTTTTTTTTCATACTGTACCTCATCTAGCTCTTTTTCAAGCCTTTTTATCAAAGATTCCTCTTTGCGCTCAAGCTGCATTAGCTTTGCATCATACTCACTTTTTAGCTTATGTTTTTCATCATCATAATTTCTTTTGAGCTCTATTTCTGCTTCTTTAGCAGTTATTTTTGCATTTTGAAGCACTATCTGCGCTTCATGCTCTATGGCTTTTGCTTTAGCTTTTGCTTGTTCTAGATATATCTTAAAGTTAGCAGATGCTAGCTTTTTTGATATAAGATATCCTACTCCTCCTCCTAATAGTACTGAAGCAATTACTGCTACTATCAACTCTAATTCCATGTCCATCCCTTCGTATTTTTAATCTCAATGAAGGGGTGATAAGAAAATCAGCTCTTACATCATGGTCTTGGCAAAGTTCAAAACTACTTATACACAGACTCCTTTGAACAAAAATTTTTGTAATTGAACTATTTTTGCTATCAAAATATCTATCATACATACCTTTCCCAAAACCAACTCTTTTAAAATTTCTATCAACCCCGATAATCGGAATAACTGCAACTTCAATTGCAGCAAATCTATAATATGAATCTTTGGGTTCCACAATCCCAAATCTATTTTTGCATAAAGGCAACCTGTATTTTACCACTTTAAAACTAACATCTCTCATAAGTGGAAGGTATATTTCTACTCCTTGGCGTCTTAAAGCTTTGATGGTTTTTCTTATATCAGCCTCAAAAGCAAATGGATAGTAAAAAAGGATGGATTTTGGTTTTAGGGCTTTTAGGAGGGTTTGAAGATTTTGATTGACTTTTACATCTCTTATATAGTTGTTTTTTACTTTTTGAAGCTTTTTTTTACACTTTTGTCTAAACTCTATTTTATCCAAAATACCACCTTGAGATTTTGATAAATTATACCATTAAGTCAACAATTGAAAATCTGATTGTGTGTGCCATATCTTGCAAGGTTTAAAACAGCTTTTTCCTCATCAATATGATAAACTAAAAGCCACTCAGGCTTGATATGGCACTCTCTGTATTCCTGCTAGTTGCCTTTGCGTGGATGGTCTTTGTGTTTTTGGTCAAGTATCATGTTTTTTGATAAACCATAGCAGTACTTCAAAATCATCTTTACTAAATCCACCGCTCCTTTTATCTCTATCCATATCCTCTTTAAAACTTTTGTGGGGTCTTAACACAAGCATTTAGATACCATTCCTTCAAACATATCTTTAGCGCTATCAAATCTATCGCAGTTTCTATCTGCTTCTAAATCCTCCATGGCTTATCTTGTCTCTTCACTGGGTTCAGATAGGCTCATCTTCTACAACAACTGCTTTATCTTTTGGTAAAAGCTCCAAAAACCTATAAATTTTGAATAGATAGAATCATCTATCTGTAAAGTCATAGTATGTATTTTCTATCCTTTTTGGGATTTTGCTATGGATTATAACATAAGAAAGCTACCTTCGTATTAGCATCTATGGATATTATCTAACTACAAAACTGAATTTTCAAATGTTGAAGTATCTATGGTTTATAATGGTGTCTATTATAATGGTCTTAAAAGTCAAAGACACCATCTTTTGAAAAAAGCTGAAGAAAAAGGGTCGAGTGAAAGTGATAGTGAATATACCACCCCACTTTGTCAAGACAACATAAAAAACACTAACTATACAAAAAAGATAAAACAGCTTCATCAAAATGTGTTAACATAACAAATATACCATTACATTTTGAGGAGTTATCATGGAGATACTTATAGTTATATTTTATATATTATTCCTTATCATGGGGCTGTTTTTAAGCTTTCAAAGTTTGAAGTACTTTAAAACTATGTGGGACTATAAACATAGGAAAAAAGATGGTAGCGAGGATTATAAGTTTAAAAAATTTGATTAGCAAAGATTGTGTAATTAAGACTACAAGGTTAGAGCTTTACTTCTTGAGTTTAAAAAGATCTTGAGCAGTGGTCATAGATAGGAGTAAATCTCTAACCCTACTCTCTAGTTCACAAAAGTCATTTCTATTTTAGCACCATTTTGATGGTTACTAGCATCCATCCTTCCACCCATATGGTTTACTATAAGTGAACACATCCAAAGACCTATTCCGCTACCATCTTTTTTTGTAGTTTTATTGGGCTCAAAAAGCTTAGTTGGAAGCATACTTTCATCTATTCCTCCAGCACTATCTTCAAAAGATATTTTGGTAAACTCCCCATCACTCTTCGCTTCTATGGTTATTGGATTGATCTCATCTTCTTTTAGCAAGTAAGCATCCATAGAGTTTTTGACAAGGTTTAAAATAACATGCTTAAACTCACTCTTATCACCTACTAAAACTATATTTGGCTCTATATTTTTTGTGATTTTAATACTTTTAGTTCTCAAAAGATCATCTATAATAAAAAGAGTCTCTTCAAGAGCTTCAACAAAGTCAAACTTTACATTTTGACGAGATGGATTAAAAAAGCTCCTAAAATCTTTTGATATTTTAGCCAAGAAGTCAGTTTGCTCTTTTATTTTTGCATTGTTTTCTAGAAAAAAATCCTTCTCTTCACTATCAATATCATAACATTCAAGCCTATCAACTGCTATATCACTCAAAAGCCTAATTGATGTAATAGGCTGTTGCCATTGATGAAGCATCATCTCCATCATCTCTCCAAAAAGTATGAGCTTTGATTTATGTATCATCATACTTTCACTGTTTTTGTAATCCTCTAACATCAAAAGGTCACAGTATGAGCGAAGTGCAGTAGTAACTGAGCAGTTTAGGCTCTCCTCTGTTAGCTCACCTTTGCTTTTATAGTCATTTATCTCATATTTGTGTACAACTTCAGTTTCTGGATACTCGCCGGGCTCACCTGTTCTTATAACTATTCTTGTTTTATGGTTTTCTAGCTCTTCTCTTAAGTGTTTTATCACATCAAAGCCAGCTTCATTGTGCTCCATGATTATATCTAGGAAAATTACAGCAATATCACCATGTCTATTTAGTATATCTATTGCCTCTTTTGCGCTTTTTGCAGTTAAAAACTCAAGCTGTTTATTATAAAAGGAGTATTCATCAAGTGCAAATTTTGTGATGCTTATCACATCCTCTTCATCATCAACTATCAGTATCTTCCATGTTGATGAGTTGTAACAACACTCCCTCATAGTTTCTCCTTTGGGTACTCAGAAGGCAGGGTAATTTC
Source organism: uncultured Campylobacterales bacterium (assembly GCA_964484395.1). Lineage (GTDB taxonomy): Bacteria > Campylobacterota > Campylobacteria > Campylobacterales > CAZAFM01 > CAZAFM01. The sequence continues at coordinate 19,864 of CAZAFM010000007.1, forward strand.
AAAGCTTGTGCCTTTTTGCTCTTTTGATTCAAGCTTAATAGAGCCTCCTAGCTTTGCTGTGACTATATTGTAGACTATATGAAGCCCAAGCCCGCTACCTTCTCCTCTGTTGGTTGTGAAGAATGGTTCAAATATTCTATTTTGGATACTTTTATCAATTCCACAACCATTGTCGCTGTATTTTATGACTATTCTATCATCTTTTTCTAAAACTTTGATAACTATTTTACCTCCATCTTCATTGAAGCCATGTATTAGTGAGTTCATCACAAGATTTGAGATTATCTGTCCAAATGGACCTGGGAGAGTCTTTATTATCAACTTTTCACACTCTATTTCAAGTGAGTGGTTATATCTAGCATACTGAGGATGGAGAGTTTTGGCAATCTCATTTAAGTAGTTGCATATATCTATCTCTTGATAGCCTTCTGAGCTTTGATCAGTTGCTACTCTTTTGAAGCTTTTTATCAATTCATTTGCTTTTTGTACATTTTTTAGTACAAGATCACTTATTTGAGCTATGTCTTCTAGCTTTTGAGTAGCTTCATTTTGTGTTATATCTTTTTTTATTAGTCCTTCAGCCCTTTTTTTTAGTGTTGAAGACGCGGTTACACATACCCCTATTGGGGTGTTTATCTCATGTGCCACACCAGCTACAAGCTTTCCAAGAGCTGCCATTTTCTCTGTTTGTATTAGCTTATCTTGAGTCTGCTCTAGATTTTCAATAGCTTTTTCAAGGTCACTTGTTCTTTTTTTTACAGTTTCTTCTAGTATTTTGGTATGAGATTCTATCTGCTTTGCTTGTGTGAAGCTAAGAAGTGCTTCTTGTATAGTAAGATAGAGGTCATCACTATCCCAAGGCTTTTGGATGAAGCGATAGAGGTCAGCCCCATTTATGGCGTTTTCTATACCCTCTATACTAGCTTGTCCTGTTAACATAATCTTTTTTGAGTCAGGATAGAGCTTATGGATAGATTTTAAGACCTCATCACCTTTTAGGTTTGGCATGATGTAGTCACATACAACTATGGCTAGCTCTTTTTTTTCATCCTTTAGCTCTTTTACTATCTCAAGCGCATCTTCACCACTTTGAGCCATCTCTATTTCAAGATGCGCTACAAATCTTTTAGTTAAAAAACGCTCAAGTGAGGTTAAAATAACCTCCTCATCATCTACACACAGTATAGTAGGAAGTGACAATTAGCTCATCTCCTCTACAGACTCTCTTATAAACTTTGAAAGTGCAGCTCCATCCCACGGTTTGTTTATAAACTTAAACTTCTCAATATGCTCTTCAGAGCGCTCAATAGCTTTTTGATCAGCTTGACCTGAAAGCATAACTTTTAAAACTTTTGGAAACTTCTCATCTGCTTCAATCAAAAACTCATCACCTTTCATACCCGGCATAAGCCAATCAGAAACAATAACAAGTAGCTTAAAATCTTCCTCTTTTAGCTCATCAAGTATCTCAAAAGCATCTTCAGCACTCTGGGCTAGCTCTATAACATACTCACTTCCAAACTCTTTTATAAACTGGCTCTCAAGTGCACTAAGAACAATCTCTTCATCATCAACACACAAAATAGCTTTATTATTCATATATCAATCTCCTTTTAGTCGATTATTTATACGCTCTTTGAAAGTGAATTTCAAAAGAGCTACGCTAACGCTTTGTTTCCTTCAGCAGGAGGCTCTTTGTCTCCTATAGGGATATATACTCTAAAAGTGCTTCCCTCACCCTTTTTGCTCTCTACTTCTATTTTTCCTTCATGTTTGGCAACGATTTTTTGAACTATATCTAGTCCAAGTCCGCTACCTTCACCACGCCTTTTTGTGGTGTAAAAAGGCTTGTACATTTTATTCATAACATCCTCATCCATACCACAACCATTGTCTTTAATAGATACAACTGCATAGTTATTCTCTTTGTATAAAGAGACTTCCAAAACTCCACTATACTCCATAGCTTGCAGTGCATTGTGTATTAGGTTTGTCCATACTTGGTTTAGCTCATCAGCCCAGCACATGACAGGCTCTATATCTTCATAGTTCCTAACTAGCTCAACTGAGTGCTTTATCTGGTTTCTATATATAGTCAAAGCTGTTTCTAGCCCATCTTTGAGGCTTGAGAGGGCTTTTTCTTCTGAGGCATCAAACCTAGCAAAGCTTTTGAGTGCAAACACAACCTTAGCAGCCCGTTCAGCAGCAAAGTTGATGTTTTTTATACTCTTTATCACATCACCTATGTGGTAGGCTGCTAAGAGAGTTTTGCTACTATCTTCTAGGAAAAAGAGAGGTTTAAAGACCTCTATATTTTCTTGAATACCCATATTTGCAAGCATATCAGCCACTCGTCTTGTATCTTCTTCAACACCCATATCTTCTAGCTCTTTAAGTAGTCTTTTTTTAAGAGCCCTCTTCTCTTTAAAACTAAGGTCAACAATTCCGACATTTTCCATTAATTGATAAAAAAGTTTTCGGTTGTCATCACTTAGATTATTGAGTATTTTTGGAAGCTCTATTAGTGTTTTCTTGATACTCTCATCTACACCTTCTGTAGAGCTTTTTATAGCTCCTAGGGGTGAGTTTATCTCATGAGCTACTCCTGCAACAATCTGTCCTAGTGCGGCTAGTTTTTCTGATTCTATTAGCTGAGACTGAGTAGCCTTTAGCTCCTCTATAGCATCTTCTAACTCTTTTGTTCTCTCTCTTACAGCACCATCTAGATTTATATTTAGCTCTTTTAGCTCTCTGTTTTGCTCCTCTATATATGAAAAAAGCTCAAGTAGGGCAACCCTACTTCTCTCTAGGCTCAACCCAAGCTCTCCTATCTCATCTGTTCTATCCCAGAAAAAAGGCTCATTTAGCTCTCTATTAGCTATTTTTTTGGATTCATCAAAAAGTTTTAATAGAGGTGAGGTGACTTTAACCTTTAAAAGATAGCTTATGAGACCTAGTCCTAGAAGGAAGAAAAGCAGAAAAAAGCTCATATATGGTGCAAGTTGTTTTAAAATGGTTGTGTACTCATTACTTGTATTTTTGAAGTATATGCTGACACTACCTAAAAGCTCCCCCTCTTTATATACTTGTTCAGTTATCTTTTGGGTGTTTTCTAGATCTTTGGTTTTGGCTCTCTCTTCAAAAACTGAACCATCACTTTTGTTTATAACTATAGCTTCTATGTTTGGATCAAGCATGATTTGATCAAGCATAGGAGTAGCAAGTTCAGGCATGAAGTTCCACAGAGCAACCTCTGAAGAACGCACCAAAACATCTATAGTTCTCTCTTTGTGTACATCATACTCTTTTATGCGTTTCTCATACTCATAATGAAGTATGATATATGATGATATAGCTACTGGCAGAAATATACCAAGTATCAGTATAGTAGATATTGCTGTTTTTAAAGAGCTGTTTAGAAAGTAGCTCTTAACTCTGTTCATACTTACTACTTAAGCTCTATCCAGTACTCTTTTTTATCAAAGGGTACATCTTCTGGTAGAAAGGGATTTTCTATTCTAAAAACCTCTCTTTGAGAGATATCAGCTTTTCTAACTAAATCACCATAATATTCGTCAAAAAACTTATCAAACTCTCCATTGTCTATGAGTTTTTTCATCCCTATTTCAATCCTCTTAGCAATTAAATCGCCTTTTTTACTTTTTGTCGTGTAGGTATAAAAAGGTAGTGGATGATATAGAGCTAAGTGGCTTTCTATGTGAAGCTTTGGGTATTTTGGAGAGTATGTTTTATACTCTGTAAAAATCTCATTTATCCCTCTTGAAAAGTAATCTGCCCTTCCTTTTTCAATCATCTCAAAAAGCCCCTCATACGCAGGAGAAACTATAAGCTTAAAACCCTCTTCTTCATACAGTTTTGTCACTCCCCAACCAAGTCCTGTACACATTGTTTTGCTTTTTAGCTCATTTAGAGTATCTATCTTAAGAAAACTATCTATCTCATCCTCATTTATAAAAAAAAGTCTATAACCTAAAAGTCCTTTAAAAATAGGAATTTTTATACTATTCAGTTTATCCTGAAGTTCACTATTTGCAGGCTCCCATGTAACATCTATTTTTCCATTTTCAACGAGGTCTACCTGTCTTTTTCTACTTATATCTTTAAACTCAGATGGAGACATAGTGTACTCACCAAACTCTGATTTGGTAGCTTCTAGTGAGGCTTTCAAAAGCTTAATGTTGTACTCATATCGTTTATCCATACCACCTCTTGGCGTTGTGTATGAAATATCCATGCTCGCATAACTATAAGTTAAAAAAAATCCCAAAATTAATAGAATATATGTAGTTTTCATAGTGTAGTATCACCTTTATTGTAATGAAAGATTATAGCACTTTTTTGTTACTTACTCTCTTAAACTATTTTTTTATCTTTAACTCATATAGGTCATGTCTTCTATCTTTTAGGTTTGTCACGCTTCCGAAGCTATGAAGCTCTTTTAACAAGTCAAGGTCAACATCTGCTACAAGTATCATCTCAGTATTTGGTGTAGACTCTGCTTTTATACCATTTGCAGGAAATGCAAAGTCACATGGTGTAAAAACAGCAGACTGTGCATACTGTATATCCATATTGCTAACTTTTGGGAGATTTCCTACACATCCAGCTATAGCCACATAGCACTCATTCTCTACAGCTCTTGCTTGAGAGCAGAGTCGCACCCTTGAGTAGCCATTTTGAGTGTCAGTAAGGAATGGTACAAAGAGAATATCCATACCCTGAGAGCTTAGAATCCTTCCAAGTTCTGGAAACTCTACATCATAGCAGACCAATACCCCTACTTTTCCACAATCGGTATTGAAAGTTTTGACAACATCTCCACCCTGCAAGCCCCATATAGACTTCTCATCAGGTGTTACATGGATTTTGGTGTACTTCTCTATACTTCCATCTCTTTTACACAAGAAACCTACATTATAGAGCATTCCATCAATTAGTTCTGGCATACTTCCTGTGATGATGTTTATATTATAGCTTATGGCAAGGCTTGAAAACTCATCTTTAAACCTATGCGTATACTTAGCAAGCTCTCTTATGGCTTCAGCCGTGCTTAGGTGGTTAAACTCAGCCATCAAAGGAGCATTAAAAAACTCAGGAAAAAGTGCAAAATCACTCCTATATCCAGAAACAGCATCAATAAAGTACTCTGCTTGCTCTAATACCTCATCTATACTTTTTTGAGGTCTTACTTGCCACTGGATAAGACCTAATCTTATAACTGTTTTTTGGGTGTTTGGGTTTCTTTTTGGTTTTTCATAGTAGATGTTGTTCCACGCCATAAGTGCTGCATACTCACAGCTATCTTTATCTCCTTCAAGGTAGTTTTTAATAACTCTTTTTACATAGAAGTCGTTTGAGAGCTGGAAGTTCATCACAGGGTCGTGAATCTCTTTTTGCTTGACCTTCTCTATGTAGTCTTTTGGTGTTAGTGTGTCTGAGTATTTAGAATAGTTTGGAAGCCTACCACCAAATATTATCCCCCTTAGATTTAAGCTCTCACACAGCTCTTTTCTATACTCATAGAGCCGTCTTCCAAGTCTTAGACCTCTAAATTTATCTTTAATAAAAATATCTATTCCATAAAGCATGTTTCCTTTTGCAGTGTGTGTGCTAAAAGTATAATCACCTGTAATATCTTTATAACTATGAGCATCATCAAACTTATCATAGTCCACTATAATAGATAGTGCAAACCCCGCAAATTTTCCATCTATCTTCAAAGCAACCTGTCCATCTGGAAACTTTCTAATAAGTGCGGTTAGCTCCTTTTTTGTCCAGTGTGAGTCTGCTAAAAACCTATACTCATCTCTCATAAGCTCTTTTACTTCTTCGTAGTCCTCGACTTTTAAGAACTCTAATTCTATTTTGTTTATATTTACTGAATCCAAAACCAATCCTTACAAATTTTCTGCTAGCAGTATATCAAATTTCATAATCCATCTTTTCACTTTTTTTTACTATAATCTCTAAAAATTAATACGGAGGATATATGAGAGTAGCTTTTTGTACAATTATGCTTACTGTTGCGTTTTTTATGACTGGATGTGAGGACAAAGAGAGCATAAAAAGCTCAGATATAGTAAGTTCAAGTGAAGAGATAGAAGAATCAAAAAAGAGTCACACACTAACCTCACTAAGTGGTGAGAGCTTCAAAGTCACACAAAATGAAGCGGGTATAGAGATAACAAACACAGATGGAAAAGTCGTAGTTTTGGACTTCTTTGCTACATGGTGTCCACCATGTCGTGCAACAGCCCCTCATCTTGTAAACTTGCAGGACAAATACAAAGACAACCTAGTCATAATTGGTGTCCAGATGGAGAAAAAAGCTGATGCAAAAGATGCACTTCAAAAATTCAAAGAGGAGTTTAGCATCAACTACCCCCTAGTATATGGGGAAGCAAACTATGATGTAGCTGAGGCACTAGGTGGAATACCATCTATACCCTATATGATTATCTATAACCCTGATGGAGAGTATGTAAACCACTACATAGGTGTAGTTCCAGAAGAGATGCTAGAACAAAACATAAAAGATGCAGCAGGCTTGCAATGATAGGAATTTTTAAAAAAACTCTACAAAAAACAGTAGATTCACTAAAAAGTGTAGCTCCAAAAAAAAGAACAGTCATAGAAAAGGAGCTTCTTGAAGAGATTTTAGTTCTCTCAGATATGTCATACGACCTAGTGGAAGAGATTATAGAGGGGCTACCTGAAGAGGTAAATCGAGGCAGGATATACAATGAGCTAGATAGGCTCTTTAGAGGTGAGAGCTACTATGACCAAGTAAAAGCCGCCCCTGAAGTAGATGCTAAGCCCTTTGTAGAACTGATAGTTGGAGTAAATGGAGCTGGTAAAACAACGACTATAGCAAAGCTAGCAAATATGTACAAAAAAGATGGGAAACAAGTAATGCTAGCAGCTGGAGATACATTTAGAGCAGCAGCTATTGAGCAACTAAAGCTCTGGAGTGAAAAAATAGATGTACCTATAGTCTTTACTCAGCATGGACATGACCCCTCAGCCGTAGCATTTGACTCTATCAAATCTGCTGAAGCAAAAGGTATAGATAGGGTTCTAATAGATACAGCAGGTAGACTTCACAACAAAGCAAACCTCCAAAATGAGCTAAAAAAGATACTAAAAGTGTGCGGAAATGCCAAAGAGGGAGCACCTCATAAAAAGATAATAGTCCTAGATGGTACCCAAGGAAACTCTGCAATTGCACAAGCAAAGATATTTAATGAAACCATAGGACTAGATGGAGCTATAATCACTAAGCTAGATGGAACATCTAAGGGTGGAGCGCTCTTTAGTATCGTGCATGAACTAAGAATGCCAATCCTCTACATAGGAGTAGGAGAAAAAGAGGGAGACCTTATAGAGTTTAATCATAGTGAGTACATAAACACACTTCTTGATAGTATATATGAGTAATGGCTAAAAAAACAACCATCTTTGAGTGTCAACACTGCGGATACACAAGTACAAAGTATCTAGGCAAATGCCCAAACTGTGGTGGCTGGGACTCTCTTGTAGAGCTAAAAAAAGATCAAATAGACTTTTTAAAGTCCTCTAACAAATCAAGTACTACCCCAAAAGGTGCAATCTCTATTACTGAGGTCAAAGATACGCAAATTGAGAGGTTTCCTAGTGGGGAAGATGAGTTTGACCTTGTCCTTGGTGGTGGGATTGTCCCCGGTAGTCTTGTGCTAGTAGGCGGAAGTCCGGGAGTTGGAAAGTCTACCCTTCTGCTAAAAGTAGCATCCAAAATCTCTAACGAAAACCAAAAAGTCCTCTATGTAAGTGGTGAAGAGAGTGACTCTCAGATAAAAGAGAGAGCCAAACGACTTGGTAGCCTAAACTCCAACCTAATGCTTCTAACAGAGATAAACCTTGAAAATGTCATCGATGAGATAGACAAAGATAACTACAAAACCATCATCATAGACTCTATCCAGACCCTCTACTCAGATAAGATAAGCTCAGCCCCGGGGACTGTTTCACAAGTTCGTGAGATTACATTTGACCTTATGCGTATAGCAAAAGATAGAAACATAGCTATCTTCATCATTGGTCATATCACCAAAGAGGGCTCAATAGCAGGACCTAGAGTCCTAGAGCATATGGTTGATACAGTTTTGTACTTTGAAGGAGATAGTGCTAAGGAGCTTAGAATCCTTAGAGGCTTCAAAAACCGCTTTGGTCCAACTAGTGAGATAGGGATTTTTCAGATGAACCAAAGTGGGCTTGTGAGTGCTAAAAGTATGCTAAGTAGCTTCATAGGTATCAAAAAACCAAAAGAGGGAGCAGCCATAACTGTCGTCCTTGAAGGAACGCGCGCCATACTCATAGAGGTTCAAGCCCTAGTCTCTCAAAGCGGATATGGTTATCCCAAAAGAAGTGCAACAGGCTTTGAACAAAACCGCCTAAATATGCTAGTAGCCCTTCTTGAAAAAAAGCTAGACCTTCCACTCAATGAGTATGATATATTTATAAACATAGCTGGTGGTATAAAGATAAACGAAACCTCAGCAGACCTAGCTATCATAGCAGCCATTCTTAGTAGTTTCAGACGAAGACCATTAAGTCATGAAACACTCTTTATTGGAGAGGTTAGCCTAGTTGGGGATGTAAGAGAGGTATATGGACTAGAGCAAAAAATAAAAGAAGCAGAAGGTCACGGACTTAACAAAGTCATACTTCCTAAAAAACCAAAGTTTAAAACCAAGATGAAGTTTTTTGAGGTAGATGAGGTCTCAAAGATTTTGGAGTGGATGTAGGAGCATTTTTATTTGAAGAAGTAGCATATTGAAGCTTTGAGTATGCCCTCTAAATAGTTATTCAAAATAAGTTTACCAAGAGAAGGCTCTGCTTATAGAGCCTTCTTTATAGGCTGGTATAGACTAGCCCATTTTTCCTGTGATGTATTCCTCTGTTAGTTTTTCTGTTGGGTTGACAAAAAACTTTTCTGTGTTACCATACTCAATAAGCTCTCCTAAGTACATAAAGGCAGTCATATCACTAACCCTTGCAGCTTGTTGCATATTGTGAGTAACTACAACTATTGTGTACTTCTCTTTTAGCTCTATCATAAGCTTCTCTATGACCTGTGTAGATAGTGGATCAAGTGCACTTGTAGGTTCATCCATAAGTATAACTGCTGGAGAGACTGCGATAGTCCTAGCAATACAGAGCCTTTGTTGCTGTCCACCTGAGAGGGCGGTTCCTGGCTTTTGGAGTTGATCTTTTACCTCTTCCCAAAGACCCGCACCTCTTAGAGATTTCTCTACTAGTTCATCACAATCTGAACCCTTTTTTACCATATCGTGCATCAAAGGAGCGTAAGAGATGTTTTCATATATGCTTTTTGGAAAAGGGTTTGGTTGCTGAAAAACCATACCAACTTTTCGTCTAACAGCAACAACATCTATTTTTGGGTCATATATATTGTGTCCATCAATCTCTATAGAGCCATCTACATGAGAGTTTGGCACTAAGTCATTCATTCTGTTAAAGCATCTTAAAAGAGTTGACTTTCCACAACCCGAAGGTCCTATCAGGGCGGTAATTTTGTTTGCATATATATCCATAGATACGCTTTTTACGGCTTGTTTTTCACCATAGTATAGGTTAAGTTTTGTTGTTTTGATTTTTGTTTCATTCATATCAGATGAGTTATCTACTCCTCTGTCCTTTATAGCGCCATCTATAAAACCTTGTTCCATAATCCTTCCTTTTTTAGTTTTTACCACTTAACTTGAAATCTTTTTCTTAAATATATCGCAATCCCATTTAGCGAAATCATAACACCAAGAAGTACTAATATACCAGCTGCTGTTTTTTCTATATATGCTCGCTCAGGCATACCAGCCCAAGTGAACACCTGTGCAGGCATAACAGTAGCTGCCTCCATAATAGAGTTCGGTGCATCTGGGACAAATGCTATCATTCCAACAATAATCAAAGGTGCAGTCTCACCAATGGCTTGAGCTAGAGATATAATAGAACCTGTCAAAATACCAGGAAATGCTAGTGGAAGTACATGGTCTCTAACTACTTGCCACTTTGTAAGACCTAGTCCAATCCCAGCTTGTCTAATGGTATCAGGAACCGCTTTTAGTGCAGCTTTTGCACTAACGATGATAATAGGTAGAGCCATCAGTGCTAGTGTCATACCACCGACAAGAGGCGAGCTTCTGGGCACACCAAAAAAGTTGATAAAAATAGCAAGCCCTAGCAGACCAAAAAGAATAGAAGGGATAGCTGCTAGATTGTTTATATTTACCTCTATAATCTGGGTTAGCTTATTATCAGGTGCGAACTCCTCTAGGTATATGGCTGTCATCACGCCTATTGGAACACTTATTACCATAGTTACTAGCATCGTTAAGAGTGAACCAACAATAGCTGACCAAAACCCTGCATACTCTGGCATTTTGGAGTCACCATGACTAAAAAAGTGAGTATTAAACCTCTCCTCTATCTCTCCATTTGCCTTCATCATATCAACTAACTCTCTTTGAGTCGCATTTAGCTTACTGTGGTGACCTTTGAGATACTGATCTACACTATCATCTGTCATGGCCCATACGCTCAATGTTTTTCCCATTAATTCAGGGTTGTTCTCTATATATCTAGGCAGATTTCTTAGCCAAGCACGGCTAATAATTCTAAGAGTTTTACCATCTACAGCAGCGTATGGATTATCGACAACATCTTGATCTATATGCACCTCTACCTTCATATATGATTGAGTAAGTGCCGGTATGCCCTTTATGAGCATATCGCCTAAGAAGAAAGCTAGAAACCCTAAAGATAGATAAAGAGCTCCAGCCGCAATTCTATGAAACATTTTGGCTTTTCTGTTTCTTTTTTGAAGTTGAGGTATTATAAAACTATTCTCTTTCACTACTCACCCTTTATAGATTTGACATTTTATATTTTTTGTGGAATCTTCTTATAATAACAACTGAAATAACATTGATAATAAGCGTAACAACAAAAAGAACAAGACCTAATGCAAAAGCTGATAGTGTCATTGCAGAGTCAAACTCTTGATCTCCTACAAGTGCATCTACTATTCTAACAGTTACAGTAGTCATATCCTCTAGTGGATTGATTGTTAGGTTTGGTCTAAGACCCGCTGCCATTACAACAATCATAGTCTCTCCAAGTGCGCGACTAATACCCAGAAGTGTAGCAGCGATGATTCCTGGCATCGCAGATGGTAGAACAACAAACTTTATTGTCTCAGCCTTATTCATACCAAGTGCTAATGAACCTTCTCTCATATTTTTTGGAACAGAGCTTATAACATCATCTGAGAGTGAAGCTATAATAGGAATTATCATAATTCCCATAACCAAACCAGATGCCAAAGCGTTGTTAAAAGATGCTTCAAGCCCTAAAGATGCACAGAGGTTAACAATAAAAGGTGCAACTGTAATAGCCGCAAAGAAACCATAAACAACAGTAGGAATACCAGCTAGTATCTCTAGGATAGGCTTAAGCCTTCCCTTTAATGTGACACTTGCATACTCTGAGAGATAGATGGCTGAAAGAAGACCGATAGGAACGGCAACCGCCATTGCAATTGCTGTAATCATAAAAGTACCAGCAAATAGTGGAACTGCACCAAATCTAGCTCCAGTTCCTTCGTCAGCTCTACCAGCTCCTTCTAGGAAGGCTTTATCAGGTGCCCACTCTGTTCCAAAAAGAAAATACCAAAAGCTCTGCATCTTAAAGAATTGGATAGACTCAAAAATTATAGATATGAGTATCCCAAATGTGGTAAGTATTGATATAAATGATGCAAAAAGAAGCAGGCCTTTAATAAATCCTTCTACAAGATTTCTAGCTTCTGTTTTTTCAGTTATGTTTTTGTTGATAAACATCATAGCAAAGGCTCCAAGTGCCAACGAGGCACTTATGAGCATAATAGGAGGAATGAGTTCTATCCCAAAAAGGTACAAAAAGACACCAACTACAGCTAAAGTAATAGCAGGTAATCCAGTATAAAGTGCGCTGAGCCAACCATACTGTGTTGGCTGAGAGTGCATTTTTATACCCTTTTCATAGATGCCTACAGCTTTATTTTTGGCTATTAAATAGGCTATGAACATAAGTGGTAGTAATCCACCAAAAAAAACTAAATATAAGTGCGCCGTACTCATCTAAAACTCCAACAAAAATTTTCTCCCCAAGAAGGGGAGTTGTGAGATTACTTAACTACTGTGTGGTTTTTAACCATATCAAGTGTTAGTTTTTTTCCGCTAAGAACTGATTTTTGAGCTTTCTCTCTAAGATCTTTTCCAAGTGGAATAAGACCGATAGTTTTAAGAACACCTTTATCACCTATCATCTGCTCACTCATGAAAAGCTTGATGTACGCATCCATTGCTGGAACATCTTTTTTGTGAGAGTTTTTGATATAGAAGAATAGACTTCTAGAAACTGGATAAACTCCACTTGAAACTGTTTCAGGAGTTGGAAGATAGCCATCTACCTTAGCAGCTTTTATCTTATCTGAGTTTTCTTCTAGGAAACTATAACCAAAAATACCTATAGCAGCCTTATCTTGAACTAGTTTTTGAACGATTAGGTTATCGTTTTCACCTGAAGGAACATAAACACCATCTTGTCTTATGTTGCTATACTTTTTCTTACCATAAGCATCCATTGTCTTACTTGTTTTTTCCATTACTAGCTCTTCAAATGCATCTCTTGTACCTGAAGTTGCAGGTGGTCCATATACCTTAATCTCTCTGTTTGGAAGTTTAGGATTTATGTCGCTCCACTTTTTGTATGGGTTAGCTATTAGCTTTCCATCTTTTCCAGGAACATCTGAAGCAACAGCAAGAAGTAGCTCTTCTCTTGTAAGCTCAACATCTGGGTTCACTTTTGATTGAGCGATAGCTATACCATCATATCCGATGATAGCACCTGTTATATCTGTAACACCGTTTTCTTGGCAAGTCTTGAACTCTTTTTCTTTCATAGCTCTTGAAGCGTTTGTAAAATCAGGAGTATCAAGTCCATTACCTTCACAGAAAAGTTTCATTCCTCCGCCTGAACCTGTTGATTCAATAACTGGTGTAGGGAACTTAGTAGTAGCCCCTAGCTCCTCAGCTACATAACTTGAAAAAGGATACACTGTACTTGATCCAACTATTTTTATCTGATCTCTTGCCTCTAAAGTACCTGCAAATGCTGCTACAGCAGTTGCTGAAACTAGAACTTTTTTCCATGCCTTCATTCTTTCTCCTTAAATGAGTGTTTGTAATACGGTGAGAATTGTATGATACTTTGGTAACAAGTTAGCTACAAATCAAACTTTGAACCTTTGCAAATCACTATTTAGCTTATCTGCTAGGTTTGACATACCTTTTGAGATTTCTTGCAAGTCAGTTCCTAGTTTTTTGTTGTTTACTGAGACTGATACTGTCTGCTTCATATCTTCTATAAGCTCTTTTGTTCTCTGGGCTATGTAGGTGTTTGACCTGACTACTTCTGAGGATATTTTTACTGAGTTATTTACTCTCTCTTGAGAGTTTGATGCGAACTCCACTAGCTCTTGAGCACTCTCTGAAGCTCTTGATATGTTCTCATTAATGTCTGCTATTTCATTGTTATTGTAGTCTATGCCTTGGAGGATTAGGTTGATAGTTGTATTTATCTCGTTTAGGCTTTTTTGTGTTTTCTCAGCTAGCTTCCTAACCTCATCAGCGACAACTGAGAAGCCCTTCCCATGCTCACCTGCGCGGGCTGCTTCTATTGTGGCATTTAGTGCTAAAAGGTCTGTTTGTTCTGCTATATCTGAGATGAGACTTAGAACATCTTTTGTCTTTTTTGCATCTTCTGTGAGCTGAGCCATTTTTACAGTTATATCATTTTGTCTTGCTGAGCTTGTAGTTATAGTCTCTATTACGCCATTTAGATGGTTTACAAACTTATTCATTACCTGCTGGTTGTCTTCAAGGTCTTCAGTTGTCTGTATGGCTAGATGCTCTGATTTATCTAGATTCTTTCCTACATCTTGGACAAGTTCATTTAATCCATCTATGTGTTTTAGTTGCTTCTCTATGCTTGAAATGAGTTTTGAGGATGCTTCTCCTAGTTCTTCAGAGTGCTTGGTATTTGTTTTAGCAGCATTTAGAGCTTGAGTTATGCTTTGCTTTACACTATCAAATAAGTGGTCTAGACTTTTTGATATGAAGTCAATCTCATCTTTTGAGTTCTCTTCATACTGAACACTCTCTCTTAGGTCAACCACTCCTGCGTCACTTACGCTTTTGTGAAGGTAGCTTGTTATTTTGTTAATATCTTTAGTAAAAAACCTCATAATAAGTAGCATAACAGCAATAATAACCATAACGACAATAATACCAACCAAAAGAACTACAACAGTTCTATTGCCACTTTGAATACTCTTCTCTCTTTTCTTATCCATATTTCTTAATAAACTTTGATTCTCAGCAAGTTGCTCATTTATAGATGCTAGTTGCTCATCCATACTCTTCATATCTGATATAAACTTTTTGTTTGATTTTAATGCCCTATCTATAACCTTTCCTGTGATGTCTTCTATTACCTGCTTTATGTTATTAACATTCATAGGATTTGGGTCTGCTACTAGAACATTTGCTAGTATATTAAACTGCTCAGCGTAGTCCTCTATATATATATCTTTAGCAGCTTCACTATCTCTCCACTCTTTTAGCTCATTTGCAAGTCTCTCTATCTTTCTTTTTTCACTAGCACTAAAGCTTAACATCGAGAGCTCACTACTTATCTTTCTAAGTTTAGAAAGATCTGAATAGTAGGTGTTGACATTTGTGATTTTATCCTGCATATTTCCAAATATCTTTAGGGTTTCTTGATTTGTTGTTGTGGTTATATTTATATCTTTTTTAAGTTTTTGTGAGTTTGCCTCATCTTGAACATAATAGCTTGAGGTGTTTTTGTAGTATTGATAAGATGCAAAAATAACTATAATAAATGTGACAGTAAGAAGGATAAGTGAAATAACAAATCTATTTACGATTGTTGTTTTTTTAAATATAGACATCTGTTTACTCCGAAGGAAATTCTCCGGAGCATTTTATTAAAGAAATGTGATATTTTGGCTACAAAAGAGTTATTTAGCCTTACCTTGGATTTTGATGCTTAACTCTACAGTATCGCCAACAAGAACGCCTCCAGTTTCTAGAGCTTTGTTCCAGTTTAGACCAAACTCTTTTCTATCTATCTCTCCTTCTAGCTCAAAACCAACTCTCTCATTTCCCCAAGGGTCAATTGCAGTTCCTTTGATATTAGTTTCTAGTGTTACTTCTTTTGTAACATCTTTGATAGTTAGCTCACCTACCATTGTGCCCTTATCTCCATCTGCTTTATAGCTTAGCATCTTAAATGTGATATCTGGATATTTTTTAACATCAAAGAAGTCTGGGTCTCTTAAGTGAGCATCTCTTTTTTCATTACTAGTATCTATAGAGCTAGCATCTATAGTTGCACTTAGTGATTTAAAGCTATCTGTTTTAGGATCAAAATCAAAATCTCCACTAAACTCTTTGAAGTTCCCATCAACCTCACTTATCATCAAGTGGGTAACACTAAATCCTACTGATGTATGGCTCTGATCTACACTAAACTCTTTAGCAAACCCAAAAACACTCAGCATAGCTAAAATTACAAACCCAGTTAAGCCTTTTCTCATAACTTCTCCTTTTTATAAAATATACTTATGATATCACAACTTCATACTTTTTCCAAGTTTGCTA
Source organism: uncultured Campylobacterales bacterium (assembly GCA_964484395.1). Lineage (GTDB taxonomy): Bacteria > Campylobacterota > Campylobacteria > Campylobacterales > CAZAFM01 > CAZAFM01. The sequence continues at coordinate 35,667 of CAZAFM010000007.1, forward strand.
CCAAGAATTACATAGACATCTTCAAGTTCTATTAATGGGAACTTAACTATACTACATCTATGAGGATAGTATCAAAGAAAACCCTAAAAGAGTTTTACAAAAAGCCAATCTATTCAGATAGTAAAAATGCACTAGAAGCTTGGCATAAAGAGGTCTTAAAGGCAGATTGGAGCAACCCAAATGAAATCAAAGAGATGTATGCAAGTGCTAGCATTATAGGTGATGAAAAGGTTGTCTTTAATATTGCAGGGAATAAATACAGGCTAATAGTTAAAATCAACTATCACGCCAAAATAGTATTTGTAAAATTTATCGGAACACATAAACAGTACGATAAGCTAAACATAAAGGATTTATAATGATGAATATTAAACCTATAAAAAATGAGCAAGATTATTTAGATGCATTAAGTGCAATTGAGAGTTTGATGGATGCAAAACCAAATACACAAGAAATGGATGAGTTAGAAATTTTGACAACTTTAGTAGAAGTCTATGAGGCACAACACTATGCCATAGATGCACCAGACCCTATAGAAGCCATAAAGTTTAGAATGGAGCAAGAGGGTTTAAAACAAAAAGATCTCATAAGCATAGTCGGAAGTAAATCAAGAGTATCTGAGATACTAAACAAAAAGAGGAAGTTGACAATAGAGATGATTAGAAACTTTAATAAGCAACTAAATATTCCCATAGAAAGCCTATTTTTAGACTATAAATTAGAAACTACACCATGTGAGTAGATATCAAAATCCTCTGCTAATAAGAGCTTTTTATGATAGTACAACCTCGTACTTTTTTCCAAGTATAACAGGGTGGTAGGAGAGTTTGGCTTTTCTAAGACCCTCTATTCCCAAATCCTCTTCACGATTTACATACTTAAACCCACTCCACTCATGGCTTAAAAATTGCTGATTTATTGCTTGATATGCTCCATGATAGCTTGTATTGGCCTTTTCTATATGTATGACTACACACTCTTCACTTAGTGCCTCACCTATGCTAAAAGCTACTATCTCCTCATCTACTCTTAGAAGTCCCCCTTTTAAGTTTAGGTAGTCATATTTTTTTAGCATATCTATGATACCTAGATGCTCCATTTTAAGCCCGTATGGTGCCTTTTTTTCTATCTTGCTAAACCACTCTCTCCATACTATATCTAGTTCTGCTCTATTTTTTGAATTTAGTGGCTCATAGGTAAAGCTATAGTTTTCTACAAAACGGTTTAGATGGTTCTTTTTGCCATGAAACTTTCGCCCCTTTAGCTCTATAAGCTCAGGAATAGAGTATACATAATCAAACCTATCTCTGTTTTCAACAAACTTTAGTGAATCAAAAGAGTTTTCTAGCTCCTCTTTTTGGGATTCACTAATTGATTTTATGTGTAGTTTATGCCCATTTTTTTCAAACTCATCTTTTAGATTTAAAACTGTTTTTTTTAGGTCTTTGCCACCAAAGGGGGTGAATATATATGGTTCCTCATTTGGGTATTGGGATTTGATAATGAGTGACCCATCGATGACTTTGTAGCTAATCTCCCTTGCATTTTTCCATATAAAGAGGTTTGTAAAAGTAAAGTCACTTAGTCCGCATTTTTTTAGCTTGAAGTATGACTCTATGGTGTTTCTATCTTCAAGGTCAACTTTTTTCCAGTCCATTCTTATCCCAGATGTGTATTTGAGCAGAATTCTACAAAAAAAGAGGTCTAAGCTAGTTTAGACAAGCAGAGTTTGTTATAATTGTGTAAAAGTTTTGGAGTTTAAGTTATGGATGTTTTTGAATTAGATAGTAAATATGTGCTTCCTACATACGCAAGGGAGAGATTGGCGTTTGTAAAAGGGGTAAACTCAACCCTATATACAGAAAGTGGCGAGGACTACATTGACTTTGGAAGTGGTATTGCTGTAGTTAGTGTAGGGCATGGAAATGCAAGAGTAGCAAGTGTCATAGCAAAGCAAGCAGGTGAGCTTATTCACACTTCAAACCTCTACCACATAGAGCCTCAAGCAAGACTTGCTAAAAGGCTAGTTGAGTGTTGTGAGATAGATGGGAGAGTGTTTTTTTGCAACAGTGGAGCTGAGGCAAATGAGGCGGCTTTAAAAATAGCCCGAAAGTATGGTGAAGTAGATGGTAAGCCAAAAAGATACAAGGTCATAACTTTAGAGCACTCATTTCATGGAAGAACCATAAGTACACTAAAAGCCACAGGGCAGGAGAGTATGCATAACTACTTTGGTCCATATCCAGATGGGTTTGTATATGCAAAAAGCCTTGAAGAGGTGTATAGTAGTATGGATGAGCATACAGTGGCGGTTATGATAGAGCTAGTCCAAGGAGAGGGTGGTGTAGAGCCATTTTTAAAAGAGGAGATACAAAAGCTAGCGCAAGAACTTAAAAAAAGAGACATACTTTTGATAGTTGATGAAGTACAAACTGGTGTTTTTAGAAGTGGTGAGATGCTCTGTTCTAACCTATATGAGATAACCCCTGATGTAGTTACACTTGCAAAAGGTCTTGCAGGAGGTGTGCCAATTGGAGCTATTGTCACAACTCTAAAAGATGTGTTAAGCCCAGGAGATCATGGAAGCACATTTGGAGGAAACTTTCTCTCAACTAGAGCCTCTCTAGAGACATTAGACATACTTGAAGAGCTAAAAGAGAGTGGAGAGCTAGATGCTTGTATTATAAAGTTTGAAGAGAGCTTAAGAGATATAGTCAAAGAGTTTCCAAACCTTTTTGAAAAAGAGGTAGGAGTAGGTCTTATGAGAGGGCTGAGGGCAAAAAGTAGTGATATACAAAAAGAGGTTATAAAAGAGGCTTTGAAAAACAGAGTGATAGTCTTAAAAGCAGGACGAAATACAGTTAGATTTCTTCCACCACTTACTATTACTAAAGATGAGATGAGTGAGGGATTTAGAAGATTTAGGGCTGGTCTTGAAAAGATTTAGTGAGTTTTTTAGCGAGTGGCTATATGGTGAAGGCGGATACTATAGAGATAGTAGACGAGTTGGGAAGAAGGGTGATTTTTATACATCTGTGAGTGTAAGTAGGCTTTTTGGTGGAGCAATAGCTAAAGACATACTACAAATTGATAAAAAAGAGCTTCTAGGAGAGAAGTTTGCTATAGTAGAGGTTGGAGCTGAGAAAGGCTACTTATTAGCGGACATCATACAGACTATCTATACTCTAGATAAAGAGCTATTAAAAAGGGTAGAGTTTTTTACCGTAGAGCCTATAAGTGAACTAAGAGAGACTCAAAATAGCTACTTTAAGAATAGCTTTGGAGATGAGATTGTAGTTAAGTGTGTTGAGCGGTTTGAGGATATAGGATGTAATGTTGCTTATATCATATCTAATGAGCTTTTTGATGCATTTCCCATAGAGCTATACAAAGATGGTCAGATGCTCTATATGGATGGGTTTGAAAAAAGGTTTAAAAAAGCCACCAAGACCATAGCAGAGATAGCTAATAAGTACAACATACATAGAGGTGAGATACCTATAGGCTATAGGGAGTTTGCCAAAAATATTAGTAATTGTTTTCAGAAATCTATGTTTGTTACATTTGATTATGGAGATATAGAGTTTAGGGATGATATATCTTTGAGGGTTTATAGGGGGCATGATGTGGTGCCTTTTTTTGATGAAGGTATGAAGATTGAGGAGTTTTATAAAAAGAGTGATATTACATATGATGTGGCTTTTAGGTTTTTAGGAGATGAGTTTGCTAAAGAGGGTTTTGTGCTAGAGGAGTTCAAGACTCAAAATGTAGCCCTTGTGGACTTTGGGATAACAGAACTTCTTGAGATGATAAAGGTCTCAAACTCTAATGAAGCCTACTTTGCAGAGGCAAATAGAGTAAAAATGCTTCTATCCCCCGCTTTTTTAGGGGAGAGGTTTAAGATGGCTAGGTTTAGCAGAGGTATTAGTGGGTTTAATGAGCACTAAAG